>DATCRO010000751.1:0-3222 GCA_036569025.1 Burkholderiaceae bacterium | reverse complement strand
CGCATCCCGTTGCCTGATCGAAACCGACCGGGGCTGACCGCCACGCCCGAGCGACGTGGCTGACCTCATCATCACCGACGTCTCGCCGATCGGTCCGGTGCTCATCATGGGCGCGGGCTCGATCGGCTGCTATCTCGGCGGCCGCCTGGCGCTCGCCGGGCACGACGTGCACTTCGTCGGGCGCCCGCGCGTCCTGGACGAACTGCGCGTGCACGGCCTGACCATCACCGAGCCGGACGGCCGGACGGCCACCGTCTCGCCCGACATGCTGAGCCTGCACGAGGAGGTGCCGGCCGGACTCGGGATCTCGCTGGTGCTGCTATGCGTCAAGAGCAGCGCCACGCCGGCCGCCGCCACCGCCCTCGCCCGCGCGCTGCCGATCGGCACGCTCGTGATGTGCATGCAGAACGGGCTGCACAACGCCGAGGTCGCGCGCTCCGTGGCGGCGCGGCTGCGCTTCCTGTCGGCGATGGTGCCGTACAACGTGGCCGAGATCGGCCCGGGCCAGTTCCTGCGCGGCAGCGGCGGCACGCTGGCCCTCGAGGAGGATGATGTCACCACCGCCTGGCTGCCCACGCTGGCCGAGGCCGGCCTGCCGGCCGCCACGCACAAGGATATCCGCGCCGTGCAGTGGGGCAAGCTGCTGCTGAACCTGAACAACCCGGTCAATGCGCTGTCGGGGCTGCCGCTGCGCGAGGAACTGCTGAATCCCGATCTTCGCGCCACCACCGCCGCGCTCATCGAGGAGGCCCAGGGCGTGCTGGCCGCCGCGCGCCAGCGCACGGCCAAGGTCACGCCGGTGCCCACCAGCTGGCTGCCGCGCCTGATGCGCCTGCCCACGCCGCTGTTCAAGGTCATCGCCGGGCGCATGCTCCGGATCGATCCGCGCGCGCGCTCCAGCATGGCCGACGACCTGGCCCTCGGCCGCCGCACCGAGATCGGCGAGCTCTGCGGCGAGGTCGTCAAGCTGGCCAAGTCGGTCGGCCGCCGCGCGCCGCGCAACGAGAAGATGCTGGGGCTGATCCGCTACGTCGAGCTGACGGCGCTGGCGGTGGGCAAGCGCGAACGCGGCCCGACCGACCCGGCGGAGCTGCGCAGGACGATCGAGACGGCGATCTGAAGGGCTCCCCCCCTTGGCGGTGCCAGGTCTTGTCCGGCAACGCCACGCTTGACGAGTTGCCCGGCAAGACCTGGCACCCTGGATCTGGCGAGGCGCCTTCCCATCGCTGCATGCTGCGACCGCGCTCCGCTCCCTGCGGATGGCAGCGCTGGATGGACCTAGGTGGATTTCGAGACGTTGATCGTCGGGAACTTCGCGCTGAAGTCCTTGGCCTTGCCGGCCACCTCCACCGCCACCTGGCGCGCCACCGTCTTGTACAGGGCGGCGATCTCGCCGTCGGGCTCGGCCGCCACGGTGGGCGTGCCCGAGTCGGTCTGCTCGCGGATGGCCATCGTCAGCGGCAGCGCGCCCAGGTAGGGCACCTTGTACTGCGCCGCCAGCTTGCGGCCGCCCTCGGCGCCGAAGATGTGCTCCACGTGGCCGCAGTTCGTGCAGACGTGCACGGCCATGTTCTCGACGATCCCCAGGATGGGCACGCCCACCTTCTCGAACATGTTGACGCCCTTGCGCGCGTCCAGCAGTGCGATGTCCTGCGGCGTCGTGACGATCACGGCGCCGGTGAGCGGCACGCGCTGCGACAGCGTCAGCGCGATGTCGCCGGTGCCCGGGGGCATGTCGATCAGCAGGTAGTCGAGCTCGCCCCAGCTCGTCTGGCGCAGCAGCTGGTCGAGCGCCTGCGTGGCCATCGGCCCGCGCCAGACCACCGCCTGCTCCGCGTCGACCAGGAAGCCGATCGACATCACCTTGACGCCGTGGTTCTCCAGCGGCTTCATCGTCTTGCCGTCCTCGGATTCGGGGCGCCCGTCCAGCCCCATCATCAGCGGCAGGCTGGGGCCGTAGATGTCGGCGTCGAGCAGGCCCACGCGCGCACCCTCGGCCGCGAGCGCGAGCGCGAGGTTGACGGCCGTCGTGCTCTTGCCGACGCCGCCCTTGCCGGACGAGACCGCGATGATGTTGGAGACGCCGGGCAGCAGCGCCACGCCGCGCTGCACCTGGTGCGCGGTGACCTTGCTGGCCACGCCGACCGTGACCGCCGTCACGCCGTCGACCGACTTCGCCGCCGCGGCCAGCGCCTCACGCACGACGCCGAACTGGCTGCGGGCCGGATAGCCCAGCTCGATGTCGAAGGCCACCGCGCCGTCCGCGCCCACGCGCAGGTTCTTGAGCTGGCGCGCGGCGACGTACGGCTGGCCGGTATGCGGGTCGAGGACGGTGGCGAGCGCCGTGGTCAGCGCGGCTTCGGAGATGGTCATGGGGGCGGCGCCGGGCGGCGCGACGTGGGCTGCGGGTGCGAACGGGCTGCAGCTTTCGCCGGCCGGGCGCAGAATCGAAGGCAGTGCCGGGGGAGGCACGCACCGCGAAGTTTATCCCGCGCCCTTTGGCAACACCGGGCACGGGGACTGCCCGGCCGTGCTGGCGTCCCAGGCCCACCGGAGCACCTCATGGAACTCTGCCCGCTCACGAAGGTGCAGCACCGCATCCGCATCGGCAGCCCGCTGCCGTTCAGCATCCGTGACGCCAGCAGCCAGTTGCTGCTGGCCAAGGACCAGGTCGTCAGCGATCCGCACGAGCTCGAGGCGCTGGTCGAACGCGGCGCCTGCGTCGACGTCGACGAGCTGCGCGCGAGCGGCGAGCCGCTCGCGCCCGAGCAGCTGATCCGGCAGTGGCGCCAGCTCGCGGGCACGCTCGCGGACGTGCTCGCGCGCATGCCCGCGGCCGACGCCCCGGCCGCGCTCGACGAGGCCGTGCGCGAGCTGGCCGCGCTGGCCGAAGCCGCACCCGACCTCGCCATCTTCCTGCTCGTCCGCCCCGATCCGGCCGACGAGGCCCCCTACGGCGTCGTGCGCAGCCTGCACGCGGCGGCCGCCGCCCACCTGATCGCGCTGCGGCTGGACTGGCCGCGCGAACGCTGCCTGACGCTGGTCAAGGCGGCCTTCACGATGAACGTGGGCATGCTGGAGCTGCAGGCGCGCATGGCCAACCTGGCGCGCCTGCCCAATCCGCAGCAGCGCCACGCGGTGCAGATGCATCCGGCGGCGAGCCTGGCCGCGCTCAAGGCCAGCGGCGTCACCGACCCCGAATGGCTGCAGGCCGTCGAACAG
>DATCRO010000750.1:0-8032 GCA_036569025.1 Burkholderiaceae bacterium | reverse complement strand
GTGCTCGTGTTCCTGCCGCAGATCCTGATCCTGTTCCTGTTCATCCTGTACATGGCCGGCATCGTCAGCGCGATGGCGGTCGCGTGGGTGCTGCAGCGCCTGGGGCGCCGCACCGGCCCCGCGCACCACACGCTAATGATGGAGCTGCCCGCCTATCGCTGGCCCAACCCGCGCAACCTGGCGATCGGCCTGTGGGAGCGCGCGCGCATCTTCATGACGCGGGTGGGCACCATCATCCTGTCGCTGATGATCGTGCTGTGGTTCCTGTCGACCTTCCCCGGCCCGCCGCCGGGCGCGACGGGCCCCGCGATCGAATACAGCCTGGCGGGCCGCCTCGGCCACCTGCTCCAGTACATCTTCGCGCCCATCGGCTTCAACTGGCAGATCTCGATCGCGCTGGTGCCCGGCCTGGCGGCGCGCGAAGTGGCCGTCGGCGCGCTCGGCACCGTCTACGCGCTGTCGGCCTCGGGCGACGCGGTGGCCGAGCAGCTGTCGCCACTGATCCACCAGACGTGGTCGCTGCCCACCGCCTGCGCGCTGCTGGCCTGGTACGTGTTCGCGCCGCAGTGCGTGGCCACGCTGTCGGTCACGCGCCGGGAGACGGGCGGCTGGCGCCACCCCGTCATCATGGCGAGCTACCTGTTCGCCCTGGCGTACGTCGCCTCGGGCCTCACCTTCTACACGGTGCGCGCCCTGTTCGGAGCCTGATTTCATGACCCAGACGCTCATCACCCTGCTCATCGTCCTGGCCGCCGCCGGCTACAGCGTGTGGAAGCTCGCCCCGGCGTCGCTGCGCCACAGGCTGGCCGCGCAGACGGGCACGATCGCGCGCGCCACGGGCGCGTCCGAGCACACCGCGCGCCGCATCGAGATCAAGGCGATGGACGCCGCCGCGAACGCGAGCAGCTGCGGCGGCGGCTGCGGCCCGTGCAAGGGCTGCGCCACCGGGCAGGACAAGGACGACGGCGCCTCGGCCTGAGCGCCGCCGGCCTCAGCGCCGGATGCCCAGCAATGCCAGCGCGTGCCGGTGCAGCCGGCCGTTGGGATCGGCCAGGTTGTGCAGGATGGTGAAGTGGTTGGCGTTGGCGATGGTCTCGCTGACCGGCACGCTCGTCGGCCCCCACTGGTCGCGGATCAGCGCCGTCTGGCGCTTCAGCTCGGACGTCTCCTCCGCGCCGACCGCGGTGAAGAGCGGCTTGCGCGGGCGCGGGAAGAACGCCGGGCTCAGGCGCTTGACGCTCGCCGGCGTCAGGCGGATGTCGTCCTTGATGAACGGCGCCAGGCGCAGCGGCTCCAGGTCGAACAGGCCCGAGATGGCCAGCGCGCCGCTCACCAGCTGCGGCGGCAGCGACGCATCGACGTCCTTCCAGCGGCAGCTGAGCATCATCGCCGCCAGATGGCCGCCGGCCGAATGCCCGGCCACGACGATGCGCGACGGATCGCCGCCGTACAGCGCCGCGTTGCGATGCACCCAGGCCAGGCAGCGCGCCAGCTGCTGCGCGATGTGCTCGATGCCCACCGACGGGCACAGCGCGTAGTTGGGGATCATCACGAGCGCGCCGTCGGCGTTGAACGCGGGCGCGAGGAACGCGTGCAGGGACTTGTCAGACGAGCGCCAGTAGCCGCCGTGGATGAACACCAGCACCGGCGCGTCGGCGGCGGGCGTCGGGTAGACGTCGATCGTCTCGCCCTCGCCCGGCCCGTAGCGCACGTCGCGCCGCCACGACTCGAGGCGCTGCACGAGCGAGGACGCCGTCTCCCAGCGGGCGCCGATCTCGACGTGCTCCGGATGGCGGGCGCGCTGGTCGTATTCGGCGTCGAGCCAGGCCGGATCCAGGCGCGCGGCACGGGAAGGGACGGTGAGGCTCACGGCGGGACTCCTGCTGGAATGGTCGGTTGGCGGGCGCGCCCATCCTAGTGCAATCGGCCCGGGCGGCGCGGGCGTCCATCGCTGTCATGTCGAGTACGCTATGAAAGCGCTTTCTGCTTTAGGGACTGTCAACTGCTCCCGGCGGCCTGAAAATCCGTCGCGACACCTCCCCGTGGCTCCGTTCGACCCGGCAGCGCTTGCTTCGCCACCGGCCGCCGCCAATCCGCCGGGCCGGGCCGAGCCATCGCGCCGGAACGGCTGTTCACCTCGGGACAAACCCGCGGAATCCTGAAGAAGTGTTGCCCGGAGAAGTCGAAACGCAACGATATGCGGGTGTTCCCTAGCTGACTGGCTGGACAGCTGGCTTACATTTGAAACCGCTTTCAGGGAACGACGCAAACAACTCTGAAAGCGCTTTCAAACCCGCGGTCAACAACGGGCAGGCATGGGGCGCACGTTCCCGAACGGCGACACGGCTCACCAAAACATCGGAGACAAGTCAATGAAGATCCACCACGCGCCGTCGTTCCGGCGTACCCGCCTCGCTTCGGCCTGCGGCCTGCTGCTGGCCGGGGTCACGGCGGCCCACGCCCAGGGCGCGGCACCCGCCGCGGCGGCCGCCTCGGCCGCCGACAAGCCGGACGTCCAGACCGTGACCGTCACGGGCATCCGGGCCAGCCTGGACACGTCGATGGCCCTCAAGCGCGACGCGCACGGCATCGTCGACGGCATCACCGCGGAGGACGTCGGCAAGTTCCCCGACACCAACCTCGCGGAAGCCATGCAGCGCATCAGCGGCGTGTCGATCGACCGCGTGGCCGGCGAAGGCTCGAAGGTGACGGTGCGCGGCTTCGGCCCCGACTACAACATGATCCTGTTGAACGGCCGCCAGATGCCGGCGACGACGGTGGCCGACACCGGCCCGTCCGGCTCGCGCGCGTTCGACTTCGCCAACCTGGCCGCCGAGTCCATCTCCGGCCTGGAAGTGTGGAAGACCAGCAGCGCCGCCAAGCCCGCCGGCGGCATCGGCGCCACCATCAACATCAAGACGGCGCGCCCGCTGGACAACTACAGCGGCCGCATCGCCACCGTCGGCGTCGAGGGCCTGTGGGACCAGGCCAACAAGCGCCTGCCCGTCATCGACCGCGGCGACCAGCTGACCCCCGAGGTCTCCGGCATCTACAGCGACACCTTCGCCGACCACACCTTCGGCGTCGCGCTGACCGGCAACTACGAGGTGCGCAACGGCGGCTACAACAACGTCAACGTGGGCAACGGCTGGCGCAACTGCCTGGCCACCCAGGACAACACGAACTGCTGGGGCGGCATCCCGCAGTCGGGCCCGGGCATCACCAACCGTCCGTCGGGCTCGGGCATCTACTCGGTGCCGCAGAACATCGACTACGCGGTCTCGGGCATCCACCGCGAGCGCCTGAACGGCCAGCTGACCCTGCAATGGCAGCCGGCCAAGTCGTTCACCAGCACGCTGGACTACACGTACTCGCAGAACCACCTCGACACCAAGCGCAACGACATCTCGTCGTGGTTCAACTTCGGCCCGTCCGCCAGCAGCTGGACCAACGGCCCCGCCGCCACGCCGATCGTCTACACCGAGTTCCTGAACGACCCCAACCACGTGGACGCCAACGGCAACCCAAGCCCCGGCCCGGCCGACGTCGCGATGGGCGTGGCCAAGTTCGGCGTCGAGACGACCCTGCGCTCGCTGGGCCTGAACCTGGCCTGGAAGCCGACGGACAAGCTGCGCCTGGAGATGGACGCCCACTCGTCGAACTCCACCTCGGGCTCCGACAGCCCCTGGGGCACGAACAACGTGATCGGGGGCGCTTCGTTCAACCGCGGCAACACCACGGTCGACTTCTCGCAGGACTTCCCTGTGATGAGCATCGCCAACGCGCCGATCAACCCGGCGCTGCAGGAAGTCACCGGCTCGTCGTTCCGCAACAGCTACATGAAGGCCAAGGTCGAGCAGTTGCAACTCAAGGGCTCGTGGGACGCGACCGAGCAGTCGTCGGTGGACTTCGGCCTGAACCTGACGCACGTGAAGAACCGCACCGCCTACGCCAACGTCCAGCAGGACAGCTGGGGCGGCGCGACGAACCCGGGCGACTATCCGGACAACATCTGGCAGGTCGACACGCTCAGCAAGTACTTCAGCCGCATGAACGGCCACGACAGCCCGGCGCTGTACAACAACTGGCTCTACGGCCAGTTCGAGACCGTGCGTGACATTGCCGCCCGGGTCGGCAATCCGGCGATGTACCACGCCTCGGCGGACTTCGACGGCCCCGGCGGCACCGACCGCCGCACCAAGGAAAACACGCTGAGCCTGTACACCCAGTACAACGCCGACTGGGAACTCGCGCACATGCCGATGAACCTGTCCGCGGGCGTGCGCTACGAGAAGACGGACGTCACGGCAGCCGCCGTCGTCCCGACCCCCACCGGCTCGCAATGGCAGGCGGTCAACGAGTTCGACCTGACCTACAACGGCTTCGCCGCGACCACGCAGAAGGGCAGCTACAAGTTCTTCCTGCCCAGCATCGACTTCGATGCCGACCTGACCAAGACCCTCAAGGCGCGCGCCAGCTACGGCGACACGATCGCGCGTCCGGGCTGGGACGCGATCCAGGGCGGCCGCTCGCTCGACCAGCTGTTCCGCGTCGACGGCGGCACCGGCTCGCAGGGCAACCCGTCGCTCAAGCCGCTGCTGTCGCACAACCTGGACTTCTCGCTCGAGTGGTACTACGGCAAGTCGAGCTACGCCTCGGTCGGCTTCTTCCACAAGAACGTGCAGAACTTCATCGGCCAGGGCCAGACGACGTACAGCCCGCCGGGCCTGACGACGCCCGTGGGCGGCACGTACTGGAACGCGGCAACCGGCGCCGGCGGCTGCGCGACCACCGACCTGCAGTGCATCCGGGACTACATCTTCGCGCACTTCAACGGCCAGCCTGGCGTCACCCAGACCGGCACCGCCAACGGCCACGCGACCGGCATCATCGCCGGCCAGTCGACCGACCCGGCGCTGCTGTTCAAGGTCAACCAGCCGGTCAACCAGCACTCGGCCAGCCTGCGCGGATGGGAGTTCAACGTCCAGAACGCGTTCGGCAACTCGGGCTTCGGCGTGAGCGCGAACTACACGCTGGTGATGTCGGGCCTGAAGTACAACAACGCGAACATGAACGACCAGTTCGCGCTGGTGGGCCTGAGCAACTCGGCCAACGTCGTCGGCTACTTCGAGAACGACAGCGTCAACGCGCGCATCGCCTACAACTGGCGCGGCCAGTTCCTGGCGAGCACGTTCGACGGCTCCGGCCCGAACCCCGTGTACACCGAGCCCTACGGCCAGGTGGACATGACGCTGGGCTACAACGTCGACAAGCACTTCTCGCTGCAGTTCGACGCGATCAACCTCAACGACGGTGTCGTGCGCCAGCACAGCCGCACGAAGGAGGAGCTCGAATCGATCACCCAGACCGGCCGCCGCTTCATGATCGGCGCGCACTACAAGTTCTGAGCGTGATCGCCTGACGCGGCGAGAACTTCGCCGCACCAGACGCCTGAAGGCGATGGCGGGCAGCTCCGCTGCCCGCCACGGCGCCATCCGCCGATCCCTCCCCTGGGAATCGCCGGGTGGCGTCGCCTTTTGCAGACCGGCATGATGACCGCCAGATGATGATGCGCGCGAACGATGACGTGAGACACGTCGTGATCCTGGGCGGCGGCTCGGCCGGATGGCTGACCGCGGCCCTCCTCGCCCGCGAGCACCACGCGGGCGATCCGGGCGGGCTCGCGGTCACGCTGATCGAGTCCCCCAACACGCCGCCGATCGGCGTCGGCGAAGGCACCTGGCCTTCGATGCGCGATACCCTGCGCCGCATCGGCTTGAGCGAGACGACGCTCGTGCGCGAGTGCGACGCCGCGTTCAAGCAGGGCTCGCATTTCCGCGGCTGGATGCACGGGCGCGCGGCCGCCGAGGGCGACCAGTACCGCCACCCGTTCACGCTGCCGATGGGCTTCGGCGACGTCGACCTGGTCGCCGGCTGGCAGCAGCGCCACGGCGACCGGCCGTTCGCCGAGGTCGTGAGCGCGCAGCCCCACGTGTGCATGGCCGGCCATGCGCCCAAGCAGGCGGCCACCCCCGAATTCGCGGCCGTGGCCAACTACGGCTACCACTTCGACGCCGGCAAGTTCGGCGTCCAGCTGCGCACGCACGCGATCGACAAGCTCCACGTGCGCCACGTGCTCGACGACGTCGACCAGGTGCTGTCGCACGACGACGGCGACATCGCGGCACTGCGCACGCGCCACCACGGCGACATCGCCGGCGACCTGTTCATCGACTGCTCGGGCATGGCCTCTGTCCTGCTGGGCCAGCACTACGGCGTGGGCATGCGCTCGCAGAAGCACCTGCTGTTCAACGACACGGCGCTCGCGCTGCAGGTGCCCTACGCCGCGCCCGACGCGCCGATCGCCTGCGAGACCATCGCCACCGCCCAGCCCGCCGGCTGGACGTGGGACATCGGCCTGCACGACCGGCGCGGCGTCGGCCACGTCTACTCCAGCGCGCACATCTCGCACGACGAGGCCGAGCGGCAGCTGCTCGCTTACGTCCGCGCCACCGGCGGATCGGGCGATCTGCCCACGCCGCGCCGCATCACGTTCGACCCCGGCTGGCGCGAGCGCTTCTGGCATCGCAACTGCGTCGCGGTGGGCCTGTCGGCGGGCTTCGTCGAACCGCTGGAGGCGTCGGCGCTTGCGCTGGTGGAGCTGTCGGCCGCGATGATCAGCAACGAGATGCCCGCCACGCGCGCCGAGATGGCGCTGGTCGAGAAGCGCTTCAACGACGCGTTCACGTACCGCTGGGAACGCATCGTCGACTTCCTCAAGCTGCACTACGCGCTGAGCCGGCGCGAGGACAGCGCCTACTGGCGCGAACACCGCGAACGTGCCACGCTGCCCGATCGCCTGGCCGAGCTGCTGATCCTGTGGCGCCACCGCGCGCCGTACCGCCAGGACTTCTTCCGCATCGAGGAGGTGTTCCCCGCCGCCAGCTACCAGTACGTCGCGCACGGCATGGGCCTCCTGCCCGAGCCGTCCGCGCGCATGCGCCATCCGAGCCTCGGCGACGCCGCCGAGCCCTATTTCCGCGAGACCGCCCATCTGGCGCGGCGCATGCTCGGCGCCCTGCCGCTGCAGCGCTCGCTCATCGACCACATCCGCGCGCACGGCCTGCCGCGCGGCTGACACCAAGCCCCACCATGAATCCCGTCCAGCTCGACAACAACACCCACCGCGACCTGCGCATCGTCACCACCCGCGGCGCGGCCTGGGGCGACGACGTGATGACCACGCCGGTCTTCCCGAACGAATTCCGCGACGTGCAGGCGCACTACCCGATCGTCTTCCAGCCGGCCGACAACGGCCCGGGCATGCAGCCCGTGGCGCTGCTGGGCCTGCGCAACGGCGAGAACCTGTTCCTGGAAGCGCACGGCTGGGACGCGTCCTACATCCCGCTGGCGCTCGAACGCGGCCCCTTCATGATCGGCCGTGGCGGCTCCGAGCTGACGATCCATGTCGACCTGGACAGCCCGCGCATCGGCCACGGCGAGGGCGAGGCCGTGTTCCTGCCGCACGGCGCCGCCACGGACTACCTGGAGCGCATGAACTCCGTGCTCGCCGCGATCCACACGGGCGTCGAGGCGACGGCGCCCTTCATCGCGACGCTCCTGCGGCACGACCTGATCGAGTCGTTCGCGCTCGACGTCCAGGCCGCCGACGGCTCGCAGAACCGGCTGGCCGGCTTCAGCACGATCAACGAGGAACGCCTCGCGCGCCTGGACGCCGCCGTCGTCGCCGAGCTGCACGCCCAGGGCTGGCTGGTCGCGATCTTCATGGTGGTGGCGTCGACCACGCATTTCCGCGACCTGATCGCGCGTTACAACAAGCGGCTCGTGCGCCAGGGCCTGGCGTGAACGACATGGCACCCATCCGCGAACTCGCCGGCACGCCCGAGGAGGCGATGTCCGGCAAGCGCCTGCGCGACACGCGGCCCTGGGTGCAGCGCGGCCTCGTCGCGCACTGGCCGATGGTGCAGGCCGCGCGCCGCTCCACCGCGGACGCGATGGCCTACCTCAAGGG
>DATCRO010000749.1:0-2464 GCA_036569025.1 Burkholderiaceae bacterium | reverse complement strand
GCCGCAGGCGTAACCCGCCGTTCGCGATCCCGCCTGGGGACGCAAGCTCTTTTCCATAAACGCGGGGCCGGGTCGTCATGCCGGCAAGCGGCGGGTTACGCCTTGCGGCTAACCCGCCCTACAGGCTCATGCGGCGCTCGTTCCACGCGCTGACCATCGCGTCGGGCCAGAACGTGCAGGGCACGATCATCGGCACGGCGCTGGACGGGTGGATCAGCACCGGGAACCAGTCGCCGGCCAGCAGGCCGTCGGGCAGGTGCGAACGGATCGCGATGAAGCTGCTGAGCATCGGCTCCTTGGCGCTCAGCGACGCGGGCACCGTCACGCCCAGGGGCCGGCCCGAGTCGTTGCGGATCGACTGCGCGAAGCGGCTGGGCTCGAACGCGCCGACCGCGCCCGCGGCCTTGAGTTCGACCAGGCGCGCGCCGATCGCCGCAAGTTCCGCGGGCCGCGCGTCGAAGTACTCGTCCTCGCTGTAGACGAGCACGCCGGGCAGGTCGTCCTCGCCGCGCGCGAACACGCCGTCGTCGGCCTCCACCAGCGCGCCCCAGCCGATGCGGCCCTTGCGGAACAGCGTCTCCTGCTTCTCGTAGAAGATGCGGATCGGGTCGCTGCCATTGGCGAGCCAGGCGGGCGGCTCGGTGCGGACCTGCTTCATCCAGCGGCCGCCCTGCAGCAGGCGCCCCGCGCCGAACGAGCGGCGCAGGTTGTTGATCAGCGACTTCATCGCCGGATCGGCGGCCCGCTCGATCGGGCCCGACGGCTCGGCAGCCGCCGTCGTCGCGGCCGCGGGCTGGGGCGGCGAGAACTGCGACTCGAGCAGCGACATCGGCGCCGTCACGCCGCCACCCGGTCGCGTCGCGACCGCGACGTCGTCCTGCACGGCCTCGCGCGCGGTGCTGGCCGCCTGCGGCTGCGGCCGCGGCGCCATCGGACGCGCGCCCACGCGCAGCGGCTCCGGCGCGGCGGTGGGCACGCCCGGCGGAAGGTCGGACACGCTCGGGCTGCGCAGCAGCGGCAGGCGCAGGCGCCACGCGATCTCGGGAAAGCGCTGGCTGTCCACGAGGACGAAGGTGCCCGTCTCGCCGTTGTTGTAGCGGCCCGGCGCGAGGCGGTACGCGCGCTCGACGCGGCCGATGCTCTCCATCAGTTCGTCGAGGCCCTGCATCACGCCGTCGACGTCCATGGCCGAGCCGTCGGCCCGGACATCGAAATGGCGCTCACGGCCTTCGTAGGTGTACTCGACGCGCCAGACGGCGCCATCGTCCTGCCGCACGAGGCTCTGGCGCAGCAGCGCGAGCTTGGCCTGGGGCATCAGCGAGGCCACGAGGCCGCCGAACAGCACGTCGTGCGACGGCGTGCTGCCGTCGTCGTGCAGGTTGTACGAGACCAGGCGCTCGCCGAACAGCGCCTCGATGATGTCGGTGGCCGCGCCCAGCGCCGTGACGGGATCGGTGATCCAGCCGTCGAGCGCCTCGAGCGCCTGCGGCGTGAGCGGCCGCTCGAAGCCGGCGTCGCGCAGCATCAACGCGATGCGCGGCGTGCTGGCCTTGCGCTGCTGCCACTCGAACAGCAGGCCTTCCCAGGGATGCAGCGCCGACATCGTCGGCTTCTGGCGGCAGCCGTAGCGCACCAGCGCCCACGAGACGTAGTCGGCGGGCTCGCTGCCGAAGTTCTCCTGCAGCACCGCGCGCAAGGCCGTGACCACCTGCGAGTCCGTGGGGCCGGACTCGCGCCGGGCCTTGCCATCGGGCTCCTGGTAAAGCCGCAACATGAAAGCCATGACGGCGGTCCAGATGACGTGCGCCTCGTCGGCGCGCGACACGAATGCCCGTACGGCATCGAGCCCGGCAAGCCGCAAAAGCGGTCTCGTCCCGGGCTTGAAATCTTCGCTCATCCTCACAGTATGCAGTGCCCCGAGGCACTCAGTCCAAACTGAAGCGCAACGAAGTCCTCCTGTTCGCCCGGCGCGACGAATGAAGTGGGCCTCGACAGCAGGGCAGCGGGCCCTCGGACTACGGGTAAATCCGGAGTCAGAGGGACGCGGCAGGAGCCCGGCCTGCACGAGCGCACAGCGCGCGCCGCGCATACCCCCCGCCGGATGCGCCGGCACATCGGCGCCCCGCCCGTGCGGCGGCCCTCATCGCGCGCCGGGCGTCAGCCGGCGATACGCGAGCACCATCGTGATGATGAAGGCCGCGTTCAGGAAGGCCGGCGGCGTCAGCAACGCCCATCCCAGCGTCGTCAGCGACGGCACCGCCGCGATGTACGACAGGTCGGTGAGCAGGTCGGACGCGCGCAGCCCCGCGACGACCATCAGCCAGACCGGCTGCGCCTTCCAGCGCACGAGCGCGATCGCCTGCACGATCGCGAAGGCTGCCCACTGGCCGGCCGCGCGCCGCAGCAACGCGCTCTCGAGCCCGCCCGGCTGCGCGTGATGGAACCAGCGGAACCAGAGCTCCGG
>DATCRO010000748.1:0-4591 GCA_036569025.1 Burkholderiaceae bacterium | reverse complement strand
CGCAGGCGATGCGGCTGCGCGACGCCCACCTGCCGCAGGGGGCGCCCACCTCGGCGGCGCTGGCCAACCTGTGCGCGTTCCGGCTCGACGTGCGCATCGCGGCGCTCGCGCGCTCGCTCGGCGCCCGCTACACGCGCTACGCGGACGACATCGTGCTGTCCGGCGACGCCGCCCTCCTGCGCGCGGCCGACCGCGTCGAGGCGCGCATCGGCGCCTTCGCGCTCGACGAGGGCTTCGCGCTGAACCACCGCAAGACGCGCCGCGTCACGCGCGCCCGCCGCCAGCAGGTGTGCAACATCGTCGTCAACGCGCGGCCCAACCTGCCGCGCGCGGAGTTCGACCGCCTCAAGGCGCAGCTGCACCTGTGCGCGACGCGCGGCGCCGCGGCGCAGAACCGCGACGGCCTGCCGAACTGGGAGCAGCACCTGCGCGGGCGCGTCGCCTGGGCGGAACAGCTCAATCCGGGCAAGGGCGCGCGCCTGCGCCGGCTGCTCGACGCGATCGACTGGACGACCTGACGGCCGCAGCCTGTCGGGAATCCTTGATTGCTGATGCGGATACCCCGTACACGTATCGAGTTGTTCCGGTGGGCGCCGATAACAGGACGCGAGGGATGCGCGACAAGCGTCTTCCCGCAAAGGCAAACCCGACCGAAAGGCGGGGACGCAAAGCTTCCGGTCTAACGCCCGCACTGTCATGCGGGCCACGACAGCGGGGTCGCCGCGAGCCGGACGGGTCACGCCTGTCCGGGTGAAGGATCACGCCCCGCGCGGGCGCCGGCTGCCCACGGACGCTGCTGCGACTCCGCTGCCTCGGCATGAGACGACAAGGGAGTCGACACCATGGGATCCACCGACCAGTTCCACTCACGGGCCGCGACCGAGCTGCTGCAGCGCCTGGCCCGCGGCGAGGTGCGCCAGCCGGCCCGCTGGACGCCGGCGGACGCCGCGCGACTGCTCGATCGCGTGCAGCCCGCCGCCAGCGGCCACCCGGGCGACCAGTCGCGCGAGCGCGGCCAGCTCGCCGCCGCGTTCCTGGCCGGCGTGGCCCAGGGGCACGAGGAGACGCACGCGGGCCCGGCCACCTCGTTCGTCGCGATGGCGCTGCAGGCCGCGCGCACGCTGCTGAAGAACCGCGCCGCGACGCAGGCCGATCGCGCGTCGCACGCGTTCCTTGCCGGCCTGCGCGTCGCGCGCGCGCCGGCCGTGCCGGAGTCGCCCGACGAGCCCGCATCCGGCGGCCTGCGCCTGTTCGTGCGCCAGCCCTTCACCGAATCGGGCGAGACGCAGCAGGGCGTGGTCGCGTCGGTGCTCGAACGCATCCGCGCGCTCGACGGCCGGCCGCATGCGTTCGAATACCTCACCGGCTGCCGGGCCGAGAGCGCCGACACGTTCCGCGCCTCCTTCGAGCGCGAGACGGGCCACGCCTTCTCGCCCGAGACCTTCCGCGCGCATCGCCTGCGCCAGCTCGACCGGGCCGGCGTGTTCGTCAACATCCGCGCCGGCATGAGCGAGAGCAGCGCCTTCGAGCTGTCGTACCACGTGTTCCGCGGCGCCTGCACGCCCATCCTGTTCCTGGTGTGGAAGCGCGCGCCGATCAAGACGACGCTGCTCAAGGACCTGGGTTCGCTGTGCGACGTGACCTACCTCGAATTCGACGACCCGGCCGAGCTCGACGGGCCGCTGGCCGACTTCTTCGGCAGCTGCGAGCAGGGCCGGCGCAGCGCCCGGCCCGCCCTCGCGCGCGCCGGCGCCTGACACGCGAGCCCGCACGACGCCCCGCATCGACCGCCTTCAACGAGACCATCGCCATGCTTTCCAACATCAAGATCCGCACGCTCATCGTCGCCGTCCTCGGGCTGCTCATGGCGGCCGTCGTCGCCATCGGCGCGCTCGGCTACTACAGCTCGTGGCGCACGCGCGAGGCCTTCCGCGACGTCGCGCTGCGCGACCGCGAGACGGAAACCGCCTTCACCAAGATCCGCCTGCTGATGGAACTCAATCGAAGCCAGGTGCTGCAGGCGCTGCAGCACAACCCGGAGTTCGGCTGGTCCAAGCTCCACGATCATCCGCTCGACGTGCACTGGGGTGCGGTCGACAAGGCGTCGCAGGACATCGATGCGCTCTGGAAGTCCTACTACGCGGGTGTCGAGTCGGCCGACGAGAGGCAGCTGGCGGACGCCTGGTACGCCAAGAGCGGCGGCCTGGGCATCGCCAGCGTACGCGCGGCGGTGGCCGCCATCCGTGGCGACCGCTGGGATGAGGCTGAACAGGTGCTGATCAAGACGATCAACCCGACCTACCGCGTCGGCACGAGCGCGTCCTCGGACCTGTCGGCGTTCCTGGTCAAGCGCGGCCAGGCCAACGACGCGTCCGTCGAGGCCGAGACCGCCCGCCTGCGCTGGCTGCTGGCCGCTGCGGTGCTCTCGTCGTTCGTGCTGGCCGCGCTGGCGATGCGCGCGCTGGTGCGCGGCATCACCGAGCCGCTGCAGCAGGCCATCACCATCGCGCGCCGCGTTGCCGACGGCGACCTCGGCTCGCGCATCGAGGTCGATCACGGGAACGAACTGGGTGACCTGCTGCGCTCGCTCAAGGGCATGAACGAGAGCCTGGTCGCCATCGTCGGCAGCGTGCGCGACAGCAGCGACTCGATCGCGATCGGCGCGGGCCAGATCGCCACCGGCAACGCCGACCTGTCGCATCGCACCGAGCAGCAGGCCGGCAGCCTGCAGCAGACCGCCTCGTCGATGGAGCAGCTGACCACCACCGTGCGCGCCAACGCCGAAGCCGCGCTGGCGGCCGACAAGCTCGCCAAGTCGGCCAGCGACGTCGCCGCGCGCGGCGGCGCCACGGTGATGACGGCGGTGGCCACGATGGACGAGATCAACGCCTCGTCCAAGAAGATCGCCGACATCATCGGCGTCATCGACGGCATCGCGTTCCAGACCAACATCCTCGCGCTGAATGCGGCCGTCGAGGCGGCGCGCGCCGGCGAGCATGGCCGCGGCTTCGCGGTGGTGGCCGGCGAGGTGCGCAGCCTGGCCCAGCGCAGCGCGCAGGCCGCGCGCGAGATCAAGACGCTGATCGCCGCCAGCGTGGAGCGCGTCGAGATGGGCAGCCGCCAGGTCGACGAGGCCGGCCGCACGATGGAGGACATCGTCGGACAGGTCAAGCGCGTGAGCGACCTGATCGCCGAGATCAGCACGGCCACCCACGAGCAGTCGGGCGGCCTCGGCCAGGTGGGCGATGCGGTGACGCAACTTGATCGCGTGACGCAGCAGAACGCGGCGCTGGTCGAACAGTCCGCGGCCGCCGCCGAAAGCCTGAAGCAGCAGGCTGCGCGCCTGGTCGGCGCGGTGGCCGCGTTCAAGGTGGCGTGAGGGGCGATCCGTCCCGCGCGGGCTGTCGCGAGCCCGGGACCGGCCTCGGCCCATCGGACCTATTTCTCCGATGAACCCTTCGGCAAGGTCATGACCTCCTCGGGGCGGATCGGCAAGGCGCTCGCCGCCCCCTGGGACTTGCCTTCCTTCAAGGCTGCGCTGTCCGAGAGAATGCTGACAGCCTCGTCGAGAAGGGCGTCATTGATCGTCTTCCTGGTCTTTTCGACGGCCAGGTCCTTGTCAAGCTGGCGTTCGTTGAATTGCAGGCCGTCGTCCACCAGGGCGCTGCTCGCGCCCGTTGCGGCGGCGCCCAGCATCGCCGCCACGCGCTTCTCCGAGGCGGCGCGCTCCTTGCGTCGAACCTCCTCGTTGAGTGAAATCACGTTGGTCTTGCGAAGTTCCCGTGCCTGGGCCACGTCCTGCACCAGATTCTGGAAGTCGCGGTCATGCTCGACGCGGGTCGCGTGCCACGCCGACAGGCGGGGCAACTGCACTTGCACATCACCCACCGGTGCGTAGTCGACCGCCTTGATCCGGGTCCAGGGCAGGGCGTTGTCGTAGCTCGACTCGCCGTACTGGGTGTCGTCGCCGGTCTGCGGAAAGAGGATGTCCGGCGTCACGCCATGGAGTTGGGTCGTTCCCCCGTTCACCCGGAAGAACTGCGCGATCGTCATCTTCAGTTCGCCGTACGCCGGCGTGGCGTTCTTGGCGATCTGGTCGAGGCTGGCCAGGGTCTGCACCGTGCCCTTGCCGAAGCTGCCTTCCCCGAGGATCACGCCGCGTCCGTAGTCCTGGATCGCCGCGGCGAAGATCTCCGACGCCGAAGCCGAGGCCCTGTTGATCAGCACGCCCATCGGCCCGTTCCAGGCCAGGTCGGTCTCGGTATTCTTCTCGATGGTGATCTCGCCCTTGGCATTGCGGGTCTGGAGCACCGGCACCTTGCCGACGAACAGGCCCGTCAGGTTCACCGCCTCGCGAAGCGAGCCGCCGCCGTTGTTGCGCAGGTCGATCAGCACGGCAGCCACTTTCCGGGCCTTCATGTCCGCCAGCAGCCGGGCCACGTCGCGCGCCGCGCTGCGGTAGTCCTTGTCGCCCTTCTGCATCGCGGCAGCATCCTCGTAGAACGAAGGCAGCGTGATCACGCCGACCAGGCGCTTGCCCGTGCCCGTCGTCACGGAATAGACCTTGGCCTTGGCGACGCTGTCCTGCACC
>DATCRO010000747.1:0-3894 GCA_036569025.1 Burkholderiaceae bacterium | reverse complement strand
TCGTTGCCGCGCGAGCGCTTGCCGATGCCGTCCACCTCGTCGATGAACAGCACGCAGGGCGCGTGCTTGCGCGCCTGCTTGAACAGCGCCTTGACCTTGGCGACGCCCGCGCCGTAGTACGTGGCGGTGAAGTACGAGCCGTCGACGGCGATGAAGTTGGCCTTGCTCTCGCCGGCCAGCGCGCGCGCCAGCAGCGTCTTGCCGGTGCCCGGCGGGCCCACCAGCAGCACGCCGCGCGGCGCGGAGGCGCCCAGCTTGACGTAGGCCGACGGGTCGGACATGAAGGCCTTGACGCGGTTGAGCGCGGCCTTGGCTTCGTCGTTGCCGATGGCGTCGGCGAACTTGGTCTCGGGACGCTCCGACAGCGTCGACGCGCCGCCGCCCATGCCGGTCTGCATGCGCATCAGCACGAAGAAACCCACGCCCATCGTCAGGATCACCAACAGCGGCGAGACGATCGCGCCCAGCGCGTCCAGCAGGTGCTGGCTCTTGGTGCGCGGATCGACGTCCACGCCCACCAGCGCGAAGCCCTGCGCGGCGCTGCGCTCGGCGAGCTTGTCGAGCGCGGTACCGGCGCAGCCGATCGGCGTGCAGCCGGGCACGGTCGCGCTGGCCTTGGCGCCGTTCTTGAGCGTGTAGAGCACCAGCCCCGGATGGCCGTTGGCCAGCGCGACGGTGGCCACCTGGCCGGCGTCGATCGCCTTGACCAGCTGCGACACGTTGCGCTGGTTCTGCAGCCACGCGTCGGGCGTCTGCTCGAAGGCGAGCATCTCGGGGCTCTTGCGCGCGTTCGTCTCGCGCGTGGCCTCCTGCGCCAGCAGCACGAAGCCGCCGGCCACGAGCAGCACCGACAGCACGGCGACGGGGACACGGGAGTTGGCGCGCAGGCGCTTGACCAGTTTCTTGAGGGCGTTCATGTGGGGAAGTCTTGCGGCAAAAGCAGTCCGCGGTACGTGGCGATACCGTGCCTCCATTGGAGCGCGCGCCGACCCAAAGTTCCAGTGGAAAAGGCACGCTGCGACCCGCCAGATCGATGTGGAAAACCGCAAGTGGAAGTTTCTACTGGACCACGGCAGCGCGAACGATCACCGCAGTGGCGCCCGGCGCGGGGAACGCCGACGAAAAGTCACACGCGCACCGGCCGCCGCGCGCTACATTGAGCCGGCTCGTCCGTTCCTGGACGAGCGTCACAACGCACGAGGAGAACGACCATGGGTTTGCTGGATTCGATCGTCGGACAGGTCGCGGGCTCGCTGCAGGGCAGCGTCCCGCAAGGACAGGTGCATCCGGGGCTGCTGGACGTCGTCTCGTCGCTGCTGACGCAGGGTGGCGGCCTGCAGGGCCTCATCAACCAGTTCGAGTCGCAGGGGCTCGGCAACGTCGTCTCGTCGTGGATCGGCACGGGCCAAAACCTGGCGATCACCCCCGAGCAGGTGCAGTCGGTGCTCGGCGACTCGCACATCGCGGAGGTCGCCGCCAAGCTGGGGCTGCAGCCGCAGGACGTGGCCAACCAGCTTGCCGGCCTGCTGCCGCATGCGGTCGACTCGGTGACGCCGTCGGGCGCGGTGCCGCAGGGCAACTTGTTGAGCGAGGCGCTGAACGCGTTCACGGCGCTGCGCCGCTGAACCGCTGAACGTTCGTGGACGGCCCTGCCGCACCGCTGTCAGCCGAAGGTCGCCGCCAGGTCGACGCTGTCGCGGCGGCCCAGGGCGTCGAAGTGCCGCGCGAGCCAACGGGACGCGGTCTCGCGTCCGAGCTCATGCAGCGCCTCGAAGAAGCGCGCGCTGACGGCCAGCCGTGTCTCCGCGGCCACGTGCTCCAGCGCGGGTCCGCCCTCGATTAGGTGGAAGCGCGGCGCGGGCGGCTCGCCCAGCAGCCAGCGCCGCCATGCGCGGCGCGCGCGTGACGCGCGGTCGCCGCGCGCCTGCGCGAGGGCCTGAATCTCGCGGCGGAACGCCGCGGTGAACGCGATCTCGGCGACGCGGGCGCGCAGTTCCGGCGCGCTGGCCGCCGGCTGCATCGGCGCCCATTCGAGGGGCGACAACAGCACCAGCAGCGTGTCCAGGCTGCGGCCGCCGCGCAGGAGCGGGAACACGGCCGGATTGCCGGCGTAGCCGCCGTCCCAGTAGGTGCGGCCGGCGATGCGCGGCGCATGGAACACGGTGGGCAGGCAGCTCGAGGCGAGCAACGCGTCGACGCTCAGCTCGCGGCCCTCGAACACGCGCAGGCGGCCGGAGTCCGCATCGGTGGCGGCCACGAACAGCCGCATCGGGCGCTCGCGGCGCAGGCGCTCGAAGTCGACCTGCCCGGACAGCAGCGCGCGCAGCGGATTGACGTCCAGCGGGTTGAACTGCGCCGGCGTCACGTAGTGCGCCCACGCCATCCACAAGCGCACGAGCGGCGCGAGGTGCACGCCGCCGCCGACGTCCTGGCGCGTCACCTCCAGCGGCATGGTGTCGGCCAATGCCGTCCAGAAGCGCCGCAGCGCGGCGCGCGCGCCGTCGCGGCCGCCCTCGAGCCAGCCGTGGGCCAGCACCACGGCGTTCATCGCGCCGGCGCTGGTGCCGCTCAGGCCGTCCAGGGCGATGCGGCCATCCTCCAGCAGCGCGTCCAGCACGCCCCAGGTGAATGCGCCATGCGCACCGCCGCCCTGCAAGGCGAGGTTCACGAGACGCGGCGTGGACATCGGTCGGCAATTGCTTGCTGCATTGCAGCATCTTGCGCGAACGTGCGTGCCCGCGGTTTTGTTCGGGTATTTCCGCGACCTTTGTCAAGGGAACCCTGTTGCGCAACACGTCGCTCGTTAACCCGAGCTGGAAAACCCTTATAACTGAGCCCGATTCTTGCTCGGATCCGACATCTGCTACCCTGCGCCCGCCGTTGGTGCAAGAAAGTCCATGGGAACGTCGATCTTCGTCTCCGTCTGCCGGCAAAGCTTGCCGGTGATCGTTGCCAGCCTGGCCGTCGCCAGCGCGAACGCCCAACCTTCTTCCGCGACCGGCCCCCAGGTCATGGGCTGGGTGCCTGCCTATGGCATCGACGCCTCGATGAAGACGCTCGCCGCGACGCCCGCGATCGGCCAGGCGATGACGCGCATCGGCCTGCAGTTCTGGAACCCGAGCAACGACGGCCGCGGCCTCGTGCTCGCGCCGGTGGACGCCACCGGCAAGCCGGTGACGGCCGCCAACGTCAGGCAGGTGGCCCAATGGGCGCGCGCGCACAACGTGCAGCCGCTGCTGACCGTCTACAACAACTCGCAGGTGATCAACCGCTGGGACTGGCAATGGGCCCGCCGCGCGTTCGCCGAGCATCCCGAGGAATTCGCTGCCGCCCTCGTCGCCGCGGTCGACAAGTGGGACCTGGACGGGGTCGACCTCGACCTCGAGGGCGAAGGCGACTTCGCCGCCGACCGCGCGGCCTACGCCGCCTTCGTGCACCAGCTGGCTGCGGCGCTCAAGGCCAAGGGCAAGCTGCTGACGGTCGACAGCTTCCACAGCCCGTGCGACAACGCGCCCAACATGCGCTGGTGGAGCGACTGGGTGGGCGACGTCGCCACCATCCACAGCATGGGCTACGAGGATCTCTACGAAGGCAGCAACGCCACCTTCACGCCCGAGGGCCGGCCCGTCTGCGAGAACGGCGCGACGCTGTTCCGCTACAGCTGGCAGCTGGACTGGGGCACCAAGGCGGGCTACCGGCGCGACCAGATCGTGCTGGGCATGCCCACCTGGGTCGATGCCTGGGGCTCGGGGGGCATCGGCCCGAACGTGGTCGACCACCTGCGCGAGGTGCGCGCGCTGGGCGGTGGCGTCGGCCTGTGGGACATGCAGCTGGCCGCGGCCGGCTGGAGCAAGCCCGCGACGTGGGAAGCCGTCCAGGCGCTGCGGCGGCCCA
>DATCRO010000746.1:0-2292 GCA_036569025.1 Burkholderiaceae bacterium | reverse complement strand
CGACCTGTACACGTCGCTGACGCGCTTCCAGAACGATGCCAGCGCCAGCGGCACGTTCGTGGGCCGCATCGGCGGCTCGACGCCCGCGGGCCTGACGACCGCGACCGACCGCTCGGTCACCGAGTTCGTCCTCGGCGTGCGCCACTCGTTCTGAGACAGGACGCGGGGCGGCCCGTCTCGGGCAGGCCGTCCAGCGCCTTTTCGCCCGCCCCGGCCTGGCCGCGGCGGGCTTTTCTTCGTCCGGCCTCGGGTCAGGCCGCGCCGAGGGCCGCGATGCCCGCGCCGGCGATCTGCGCGTCCTGCGCCGACTTGACGCCCGACACCCCGACCGCGCCGACCACGTGGCCCGCGACGATCACGGGCACGCCGCCCTCGATCATCCCGGCCAGCGGCGCCGACAGGAAGGCCGTGCGGCCGCCGTTGATCATTTCCTCGTAGGCCGCCGACGGCCGCCGCCCGAGCGCCGCGGTGCGCGCCTTCTCGGTGGCGATGTAGGCCGACGCCGGGGACGCGCCGTCCAGGCGTTCGAGCGCCAGCGGATGGCCGCCGTCGTCGACGATCGCGATCGTCACCGCCCACTGGTTGGACTGCGCCTCGCTGCGCGCATGGTCGAGGATGCGGACGACGTCGTCGTGCGCGAGGACGGGCTTGTGATTCATGAGGGGCCTTTCAGGGAAGTCCGCGTTGTAGCACTGCGCAGGGGCCCATGCAGTCGGTCGGACTCTGGCCCCGAGTCATGCAACCGTCACGTCGCTGTCGCGGCAGCATCACGCGCGCGGCGCACGATGGGCGTCCATGGATCGCCATGCCCACCTCCTGGACCCGCCGACCGAAGACCAGCGGCCGCGCGACGGCGCGACGACGCGCGTGCGCACGGTCTGGATCTCCGACCTGCACCTGGGCACGCCCGGCTGCCAGGCGGTGGCGCTGCTGGACTTCCTCAAGCAGGTCGACTGCGACCAGCTGTTCCTGGTGGGCGACATCATCGACGGCTGGCAGCTGCGCCGGTCGTGGTACTGGCCGCAGGCGCACAACGACGTCATCCAGAAGCTGCTGCGCAAGGCGCGCAAGGGCACGCGCGTGATCTTCGTGCCGGGCAACCACGACGAGTTCGCGCGCAAGTACGTCGAGCACGAGTTCGGCGGCATCGAGGTGCACGGCGAGTGGATGCACGTCACCGCCGACGGCAGGCGCCTGTGGATCACCCATGGCGACCTGTTCGACGGCGTGATCCAGTGCGCCAAGTGGCTGGCCTACGTCGGCGACACGCTCTACACGGTCATCCTCAGGCTCAACAAGCACTTCAACTCGATGCGCGCACGCATGGGGCTGCCGTACTGGAGCCTGTCGAAGTACCTCAAGCACAAGGTCAAGCGCGCGGTCAGCTACATCGGCGAGTTCGAGGTCGCGGTCGCGCGCGAGGCGCGCAGGCGCGGCGCCGACGGCGTGGTCTGCGGCCACATCCACCACGCGGAGATGCGCGACATCGACGGCGTGCTGTACTGCAACGACGGCGACTGGGTGGAGAGCCTGACGGCGCTGGTCGAGCACGCGGACGGCCGTCTCGAGATCCTCGACTGGTCGACGCGCGGCCGGCCCGGCGTGCGCACGGGGCCCGACGACGAGGTGCCGGCGGCGGCGCGGCCGGGCGTGCGCGAGCCCGAGCTGGCGCTGATGTCCGAGGTGCTGGCGGCGCGTTGAAAGCGACCGCATCGATACGGCGGATCCGAAGTCGGTGCGCAAGGCGCTCGTCGTCGACGGCGTGTTCGCACGGCCGACCTGGCCGGGACGGGTCGCTGAAGGCGTCCGGCGCACGCGACGCGATGCGCGCAGAATCGGGCGGTTCCCCGTCGTGACCGGAGGCCACCCATGAGCAAGCACTGCACCCACACCCACCTGATCGCGACCGTGACGCCGAGCGCGCGCGGCTGCGAGGAATGCCTGAAGACCGGTGACGAGTGGGTGCACCTGCGCCTGTGCCGCATCTGCGGCCACGTCGGGTGCTGCGACGACTCGCCCAACCGGCACGCGACGAAGCACTTCCACGCGACCGGCCATCCGATCATCGAGGGCTACGACCCGCCCGAAGGGTGGGGCTGGTGCTTCGTGGACAGGCTGATGCTGGAACTGCCGGACCAGACGCCGCAGGACGGGCCGATCCCGAGGTTCTTCTGACCTGGACGGTGCGCGCGGTCGGAGGGGGCCGGCCCCTCGTCCACGCGCTCCTCAATCGCCCGCGACCACCACCGGCACGCTCGCCGCCACGCCCTCCGCCCACGGCTCGTCGACCAC
>DATCRO010000745.1:0-23486 GCA_036569025.1 Burkholderiaceae bacterium | reverse complement strand
CGTCGCTGCCACGGCCTCGACCGACTGCTACAACTGGGGCTACGACCCGTTCCACTTCACCGCGCCGGAAGGCAGCTACGCCACGTCGGTGGCCGACGGCTCGACGCGCGTGGTCGAGTTCCGCCGCATGGTGCAGTCGCTCAACCAGGCGGGCCTGCGCGTGGGCATGGACGTCGTCTTCAACCACACGACGGCGTCGGGCCAGAACGACCACTCGGTGCTGGACCGGGTCGTGCCGGGCTACTACCATCGCCTCGACGCCAACGGCAACGTGCTGCGCGACTCGTGCTGCGACGACACGGCCACCGAGAACATGATGATGGGCCGCCTGATGACCGACTCGGTCGTCACCTGGGCGCGCGACTACCACGTGAGCTCGTTCCGCTTCGACATCATGGGCCTGCAGCCGCGCGACACGATGGTGGCGCTGCAGGCGAAGGTCGACGCGGCCGTGGGCCACCACGTCGAGCTGATCGGCGAGGGTTGGAACTTCGGCGCGGTGGCCAACGGCGCGCGCTTCGTGCAGGCCGACATGCTCGACCTGAACGGCACGGGCATCGGCACCTTCAACCCGGCCATCCGCGACGCGATCCGCGGCGGCGGCTGCTGCGACTCCGGCGGCGCGCTGATGTCCAACCAGGGCTACATCAACGGCCTGTGGTACGACCCGAACCCGCAGGCCGGCGGCCACGGCGCCGGCGACCTGATGTGGCTGGGCGACGTGATCAAGGCCAGCCTGGCCGGCTCGATCCGCAGCTACTCGCTGACCACGAGTTGGGATGCGCAGCTGCCGCTGGAGCAGATCAGCTTCGAGGGCCTGCCCGCCGGCTACGTGACGAATCCGTCGGAGGTGGTGAACTACTTCGAGAACCACGACAACCTGACGATCTTCGACAACAACGTCTACAAGCTGCCGACGACCACGTCGCGCGAGGACCGGGCGCGCGTGCAGATGCTGGGCGCCGCGATCAACGCGTTCAGCCAGGGCGTGGCCTATTTCCATGCGGGCGTGGACACGCTGCGCAGCAAGTCCCTGGACGGCAACAGCTACGACTCGGGCGATTGGTTCAATCGCCTCGACTGGAGCTACCAGGACGACAACTTCGGCGTCGGCCTGCCGCCCGCCGGCTCGAACCAGTCCAACTGGACCATGCAGCAGCCGCTGCTCGCCAACGCGGACATCAAGCCGACGCCGGTCGAGATCGCGTGGGCGCGCGACGAGTTCCGCGACCTGCTCAAGATCCGACGCAGCTCGACGCTGCTGCGCATGGCCAGCGCCGACGACATCAAGGCACGCCTGAAGTTCTTCAACACGGGCTCGCGGCAGATCCCGACGCTGCTGGTCGGCGACCTCGACGGCCGCGGCTACGCCGGCGCCAACTTCCAGGAGCTGACGTACTTCGTGAACGTCGACAAGGCCGCGCACGCCATCACCATCCCCGCGCTGGCCGGCAAGGCGTTCCAGCTGCACCCGGTGCACGCCGGGTTCGCGGCCGCCGACAAGCGCGCCGCGCAGGCGACGGTCGACACGGCGTCCGGCACGTTCACCATCCCCGCCCGCACGGCGGTGGTGTTCGTCGTCAAGCAGTGATGTCTGGTGGCGGCGGCGCGCGGTCGGGCGCCTGACGTCTCTTGCGCCGCCTTCGTGGGCGGCGTTTTTCCATTCCGATTCCGGGGTCAGGTCTTGAACGTTGCGGGGTCAGGTCTTGAATCGTTGCGCGCGGGCGTGGTCCAAGATGGGGTCCGGTCTTGAAAGTTGCGCGCTCGAGCACTTCACGAGAGCGAAAGTTTGGCCGGGCAACTTTCAAGACCTGACCCCGCAACGTTCAAGACCTGACCCCGGGATGGTCATCCTGCGACTGCGCGCAGGATGACACGCAGGGTTGGATTACAGGAACGGCCGAAGCAGCGCCTCGAACGCCTCCGGCGTCTCCAGCACGCTCAGGTGCGACGCATCGGCGATCACCTCCAAGCGCGCGCCCGGCACTCGCTCCGCGATCGCCTGGCCCATCGCGGGCGGGGCGCCGGCGTCGCGGGCGCCGGAGATGACCAGCGTCGGGCAGCGGACGGTGGCGAGGCGATCCTGCCAGGCCACGCCGGCCACGGCCGCGCAGCTCGCGGCGTAGGCGGCGGGGTCGTTGCGCAGGATCGTGGCGCGTACGGCCTGCGTGGCCTCGGGACGCGCGGCGCGGAAGTCGGCGTGCAGGTAGCGCTCGACCACCATCTCGGCGACGGCCGCCATGCCGCTCGCATTGACGGTGGCGATGCGCTGCGACCAGGCCGACTGCGCGGCGTCGGGGTATCGCGACGTGGTGTTCGCGAGCACGAGCCGGTCGACCAGCTCCGGATGCCGGATCGCCAGCCCCATGCCCACCATCGCGCCCATCGACAGCCCGACCCACGTGACCGGCCCGCGACCCCACTCGCGCACGAGGCGCGCGGCGTCGTCGACGAGCTCGTCCATCGCATACGGACCGGCCGGCGCGGCGGAGCCGCCGTGGCCGCGGTGGTCGAAGCGCAGGACTTCGCGCGGCGCCCCGAGCCCGCCCGCGGCCAGGCGCGCGGCGAGATCGTCCCACATGGCCATGTCCAGCCCCAGCGCATGGCTGAGCACGACGGGCGCGCCGCGGCCCTGCAGCGCCACCTTCAGCTGCGGCACGCTGAACGTGTGGTGCGTGGCCACGCGCGTGCCGGCGCCGAGCGGGTCGGGGCCCGGCAGCAGGCCGTGCTCACGGAGCTGGTCGATCATGATCTTGAACGCGGTGTTGGCCGCCGGCACGCCGCAGTAGATCGCGCCCTGCATCAGCGTTTCCTGGATCTTCTCGAGCGGCACGCCGGCGCGGATGGCGGCGCCGGCGTGGAGCTCGAACTCCTCCCAGCGCGCCAGGCCCATCGTCATGCCCAGCACCAGCAGGCGGCGGGTCGTGTGGTCGAGTCCGGGGCGGCCCCAGATGTCGTTCCAGGCGTAGCGCGTGATCAGCGACTGGAAGTCGGCGTTGAACGCGTTGGCGCCGTCAAGCGACTTGTCGACCCACGCGTCGCCCAGCACGGCGCGGCGGTTCTTCAGGCCGCGGTCGAAGTCGTCCTCGCGATCAGGCATGGTGGCTTCCTTGAAGATGGTCCCGCCATGGCGGATCGCGCCGCAGCTCCTCGGCGTGCGTGGCGAGCGCGGCCAGCTGCGGCGCAGCAAGCGCGCTCGCGTGGCGCGCGGGAGCGTCGGGGTCGAAGAGGGCGGCGAGCTCGCCGGCGGAGATGCGTTCGCGCAGGCGCGCGTGGCGCGCGAGCGCGGCGAGCGCGACGTCGTGCAACTGCGCGCCGCCGGCGACGACGTCCCCGGCCAGGCCCTCGACCCAGTGGTGCGCCTCGGACTTGCCGATCTCGCGCGCGACGCGCATGGACAGCGCCTCCGCGAACACCAGGCCTTGCAACGCGTCGATGTTCGCGCGCATGCGCTGCGCAGACACCTGCAGCCCGCCCGCGGCGAAGGCGAGCGACGCGAGCGCCCCGTGAACGCCGGCCAGCAGGGCGCCGAACTCGGCGGGCTCCGCCTGCCAGTTGCCCAGTCCGCGCTCGTGTTCCTGCGGCATCGCGGCCAGCAGCGCCGCGACGCGCTGGGGGGCGCGCACGGCGCCGGCCAGCGCGTTCATCGCGGCGACCGGGTTGCGCTTGTGCGGCATCGCCGACGAACCGCCGCGGCCGCCGCCCGAGGGCTCCGCGATCTCGCCGACCTCGCCCTGGGCCATCAGCGCGATGTCCTTGCCGATCTTGCCCAGCGAGCCTGCAAGCACGCCCAGCTCGCAACCGAGCGCGACGAGCTCGTCGCGCTGCGTGTGCCAGGCGGCCGGCGGCAGGCGCAGGTCCAGCAGCCGCGCCATGCCGGCCGCGACGGCGTCGCCGTGCTCGCCGAGCGCCGCGCGGGTGCCGACCGCCCCCCCGAGCTGCAGTTGCAGCGCCGAATCGCCAGCCAGGCGGAGCCGTTCCTGCGCGCGCACCAACGGCGCGACCCAGGCCGCCAGCTTGAAGCCGAAGCTGATCACCTGCGCCGGCTGCATCAGCGTGCGGCCCAGCAGCGGCGCATCGCCATGCGTCTTCGCGAGCCTGAGCAACGCGTCGACCAGCGTCGACAGGTCGCGGTCGATCAACGCCAGCGCGCGGCGCGTGACGAGCACCTGCGCGGTGTCGAGCACGTCCTGCGTGGTGCCGCCCCAGTGCACCACCAGCGCCGCATCGGCGTCGGCCTTCGCGACGGCCGCCGTCAGCGCCTTGACCAGCGGGATGGCGATGGTGCCCACGCGCGCGCCCTCGGCGACGATCGCGTCGACGTCGAACCCGCGCGCGTCGCACGCTGCGGCGATGGCCTCGCCGGCGCCTGGCGGGATCGCGCCCGCGGCCGCCTGCGCGCGCGCGAGGGCGGCCTCGAAGTCGAGCATGGCCTGCACGAAGGCGCGTTCGTCCAGCACCTGCATCACCTCGGGCGAGGCGAGGAAGCGGTCGAAGATCATCGGCGGTTTATACGTCGAAGAACACCGTCTCGTCATCGCCCTGCAGGTGGATGTCGAAGCGGTAGATCGTCCTGCCGTCGCGCTGCTCGCGCCTGCCGACCAGGGTCTTGCGCCGCACCTCCCACTCGACCAGGTTGAGCACCGGGTCGGCGGCGTTGGCCTGCGCCTCGTCGTCGAAATACATGCGCGTGTGCAGGCCGATGTTGATGCCGCGCGCCACGATCCACAGGCTCACGTGCGGCGCCATGGCGACGCCGTGGCGGCCGGCGACCGCACCCGGCTTGATCGTCTCGAACGACCACACGCCCGTCTCGAAATCGCTGCACGCGCGGCCCCAGCCACGGAAGGCGTCGTCGAGCGCCTTGCCGGGCTGCCTGTCCGCGGCATGCGCGTAGCGGCCTTGCGCATTGGCCTGCCACAGCTCCAGCAGGACGTCGCGCAGCGGCGTGCCCGAGCCGTCGAACACGCGGCCCTCGATCGTGATGCGCTCGCCCCGGGTCCCGGGCGTGGTCAGCACGGGGCCGAAGTCGTTCTCGAAGATGTCGAAGCCGGCGGCCCTGGGCGCGAGGCCGATGTGCACGTACGGGCCGGCGGTCTGCGAGGCGGTCTCGCGCAGCAGCGGGGTCATCGGACACCTCCTTCATGGCTCGCCTGGCCGTCCGACTGCAGGACGTTCTCGAACCACGTGGCGCGCTGGCCGCGCAGCACGATGTCGAAGCGGAAGGCGCGGCTGTCCAGCGGCACGGTGGCGGCCAGGTCGAGCTGCGCGATCAGGCCGCGGATCTGTTCCTCGTCCGCGATCGTGCGGATGATGGGGCACGTCGAGATCAGCGGGTCGCCCTCGAAGTACATCTGCGTGACGAGCCGCTGCGCCCAGCCGCTGCCCGAGATCGCGAAGTGGATGTGCGCGGGCCGCCAGTCGTTGATGCGGTTGCGCCAGGGATAGGGCCCGGGCTTGATCGTGCGGAACACGTAGTGGCCGTCGTCGCCGGTCAGCACGCGGCCGCAGCCGCCGAAGTTCGGGTCGAGGGCGCCGAGGTACTGGTCCTTCTTGTGGCGGTAGCGGCCGCTGGCGTTGGCCTGCCAGACCTCCACCAGCGCGTTGCGCACCGGCCGGCCCAGCTGGTCGCGGACATAGCCGTGCACGATGGCGCGCTCGCCGATCGGCAGGCCCGTCTTGGCGTAGTTGCGGATCAGGTCGCCGTCCAGCGGGCCGAGTTCCTCCGCACGGAACACGGGCGCGGTGACCTCCGACAGCGTCTGGCCGATCGAGATCAGCGCGTTGCGCGGGCTGCGCAGGGCGCTCGTCTTGTAGCCGGGGGCGTACGCGGGCGGATGCGACGCGGGGTCGCGCATCAGGTATTCGTCGTCGGGGCGGGCGAGCGGAGCGGTCGCGTGCATGGTGTCTCCTCCAGGCTGCGGATCAGGCATGCGCGACGTGCTCGGCGTGGAGCTGCGCGGCCGTGCGCGCACCGGGCTGCGGCGCCAGGCGCAGCAACGCGCGGGCCTCCGCGGGCGTCGCCACGCGACGACCGGCCTGCTCGCACAGCCCGGCAAGCTGCCGGACCAGCGCCGCGTTCGAAGGCGCCAGCGTCTCGCGGTCGAGGCGCACGTTGTCTTCCAGGCCGGTGCGGCAATGGCCGCCGAGCTCCAGCGACCACTTCGCGAGCGTCAGCTGGTCGCGGCCGATGCCGGCGCCGGTCCACGTGGCGTCCGGCGCGAGGCGATGCAGCGTCTTCACGTAGAACTCGAGCACCTCGCGGTCGACCGGCATCGCGTTCTTGACGCCCATCACGAACTGCACGTGCAGCGGGCCCTCGATGCGGCCATCCCTGGCCATCGCCGCGGCCTGGAAGATCATCGACAGGTCGAACGCCTCGATCTCGGGCTTGACGCCGTACGCACGCATCTGGCTCGCGAGCCAGTCGACGAGGTCGGGCGCGTTGTCGTACACGCGGGTCGGGAAGTTGACCGAGCCCGGGGCCAGCGACGCCATGTCGGGGCGCAGGTGCAGCATGCCGCCGCGCTCGCGGCCGGCGCCCGAGCGGCCGCCGGTGGACACCTGCGTGATGATCAGCGGGCAGTGCTTGCGGATGCCGTCCAGCACCTGCGCGAACCGCTCCGGCGCGGACGTGGGCGTCTCGTCGTCGTTGCGCACGTGCAGGTGCACCAGCGTGGCTCCGGCCTCGTAGGCGGCATGCGTCGACTCGACCTGCTCGGACACCGTCACCGGCACGGCGGGGTTGTCCTTCTTGCGCGGCAGCGAGCCGGTGATCGCGACGGAAATGATGCAGGGCGTCGAGGCGGGCATTCGGGATCTCCCGGGGAAGGCTGGAATTCGTGGAGCGAAGCGTACGGCGCGGGCCCGGGCGAGCCAATGGACAGAATCGGCGAACGATTGAACAATCGGAACATCGGCCCCCGTGGATTCGGCGCACCGTGCTTTGGTTGGCGCGTGAAAGCGTTTCGTGGCGCGGCGGCCGGTTGAGCAATCCGAACCTGCGATGCCCCTGCACCTGCCCACCTACCTGTTGTACGGCGAGGACGCCGGCCTGCCGCCGGAAGACGTCATGCACTCGGAGTCGATCGCCGAGCGCAGCGCGCTGCATTCGTGGGAGATCAAGCCGCACCGCCACGAGGCGCTGCTGCAGGTCTTCTGGTTCGAGAAGGGCCAGGTCGAGATGCTGATCGACGGCCACGCGCATTCGCTGCGCGGTCCGGGCGTCATCCTGGTCATGCCGCTGGCGGTGCACGGCTTCCGCTGGACGAGCGACGTCAAGGGCATCGTCTTCACGATGCGCGAGTCGCACGTGCGCACGCTGCTGGCGCGCGACGAGAGCCTGCGCGAGCGGGTGCTCGTCTCGCGCTGCGTGCAGTTCGCGCCGGCGCACCGCAAGGCGGTCAAGACGGCCGTCGAGGCGCTGCACGAGGAGCAGACGCAGCATGCGCCGTGGCGGGCCAGCGCGATCGATGCGGCGATGACGGCGCTGTTCGTCGCGCTCGGCCGCAGCCTGCCGGCGCCCGCGGCGGCGGCCGGCGTCGGCGACCGCTCGGTGGTGCACGTGCAGCGCTTCCGCGCGCTGGTCGACGAGCGCTTCCGCGAGCAGCCCACGCTCGGCGAGTTCGCCGCCGAGATCGGCGTCACGACGACGCAGCTCAATCGCGTCTGCCGCAGCGTGCTGGGCCACCCTGCGCTGGCGGTGCTGCACGCGCGCCTGTGCCTGGAAGCGCAGCGCGAGCTCGCGTACACCACGCTGAGCGTCAAGCACATCGCCTACAAGCTGGGCTTCAGCGACGCCGGCTACTTCACGCGCTTCTTCGAGCGCGAGACCGGCCACTCACCGTCAACGTGGCGTAAAGAGCAGCTGGCTCGACAGTGAAGCGGCGATACTGCCCTTCATGAAGCTGACACGAATCGTCCCCGCGGTCGCCGCCGGCCTGCTGGCCAGCGGCTGCGTCGTCGTGCCCATGACCCGGGATTCGTACGACGACGACTGCAAGGTCGCCACGCACCACATGGAGCTGACGTCGGTGCAGCTCAAGGAGGTGGTGGGTTGTTCGGGCCAGACCCAGTTCTTCCAGCCGTTCTGCGTGCTCGGCGCCGTGGGCCTGGCCACGGTCAGCACGGTGGTCTCGGGATCGGTCGTGGTGGTCGGCAACGTGGTGTACTGGTCCGAGCGCAAGGCCGCCTGCGTCGCGCCGTCCCTGGGCATCCGGCCCGACGCCTGAGCCGCGAGCGATGCGCCGCCGATCCGCCGCCGCGCTTGTCGCCGGCCTCGCCGGCGCCGGCTGCGTGATCGTGCCCGTGCAGATGGAGGACTACGATCCGGGGTGCCGGCTCGTCACGCACCACATCGAGCTGCAGTCGGTGGTGCTGGGCCAGCTCAATTCGTGCAGCGGGCAGGGCTGCGAGGCGGTGGTGCTCGCGAGCCTGGGCGTGACGGCGGTCAGCGCGATCGTCTCGGGCTCGATCGCCATCATCGGCAACGTGGCGTACTGGGCCGAGCACCGCGCCGGCTGCGCCGTGCCGCCGCCGGCGCCCGTCGCCGCGCCCGGCGCCCCGCCGATCGACTGAGCGGCCTTGGCGCCGATCGGCGCGCGCGTGCCCGCCTCGGCAAGCAAGCCGCGGGTCTTCCCCCGAGGCGCGCGCCCCCGTGCGTCACGCGACCGTCACGGACGCTTTCGACAATCCTGCCACCTCGCGAACTCCCCCGAGGCCAACACAAAGAGCAGGATGACCATGACGCACCACACAGCCAGGAATGCCGCGCTGCTGGCGATCGCCGCCGCCGTGGCGGCCCCCGCCGCCCACGCCCAGGACACGACGCCGGTCGTCCTCACGTTCTCCACGGTGGGCGATTCGCGCCAGGATCCGGTCAAGTACGACCAGGCGAGCGTCGGGCCCACGCTGTCCGGCCAGGACGCGACCTGGCTGCAGAACACCAAGGCGTTCACGCGCATCCTGCGCACGATCCAGTCGCAGAAGTCGACGATGCTGTTCTTCAACGGCGACATGATCCACGGCTACGGCTGGGCCAACTACGGCTACACGTCCAACGCCACGCAGAGCGCGATCGCCGGCCCCGTGGCGCCCGCGACGACGTCCGACATCGTCGGCTCCGACCTGATGAAGGAATACCGCCAGTACGCGTTCTGGCGCGGCCTGGTGGCGCCGCTGCCCGAGACCGGCACCTACGTGTTCCCGGTGCCGGGCAACCACGAGACCGAGTGCAAGGCCTGCGGGAAGAACAGCGACGGCCAGACGCAGGCCAAGGTGGAGAACGAGCAGGCGTACGCCGCCAACATGGGCGACCTGATCCTCGACACCGCGCGCTTCACGAGCGTGCTGGGCGCCGCGCCGGCCAACGTGAACTACGGCCCGGCCGCCGGCGTCGGCCCCGACGCGCTGCCGACCGACCAGTCCAAGCTGTCGTACTCGTTCGACTACCAGGGCCTGCACTTCGCCGTCATCAACACCGATGCGGTGGGCGCCGAGACCTCGGCCCCGACCGCGTGGCTGGCCGCCGACCTCGCCGCCGCCCAGGGCCGCGGCGTCAAGCGCTTCTTCGTGTTCGGCCACAAGCCGGCGTTCACGTACGCATACGCCCCGGGCGTGTCGGGCTCCGGCCTGGACGCGACGGCGACGACGACCGCCAGGCGCGATGCGTTCTGGAACGTCATCGAGCAATACAAGGCGACGTACTTCACCGGCCACATGCACACGTACAACATCTCGCAGCCCAAGGGCGGCGCGTACCAGGTGATCGTGGGCGCGGGCGGCTCGCCGTTCGACCCGAGCGCCGCGCAGGCCACGGCCGGCGTGCTGGCGCATCCGGCCACCGACCGCGACTACGCCTGGGCCACGGTCAAGGTGCACGCCGACGGCGGCGTCGACATCCTCGGCTACGGCTTCAGTTCCACCTTCGGCCCGACCCAGCTGCTGGGCCAGTACTTCATCGCCCCGTGAGCCGCGCCATGGACAAGACGCTCATCACCGCCGCGCTGCTGGCGCTCGCGCCGCTCGCCCAGGCCGCCACCGTCGTCGACACCGGCGCCCCGAGCGGCTCGCCCGTCGGCTCGCTCGTGTTCGACGGCAGCGACTGGGCCGCCGCCCAGGTCAGCTTCGCCAACGCCTCGACGATCGCCGCCATCGCCGGCCACATCCTCGGCGGCACCAGCGGCGAGACCTTCGACATCTCGCTGTACGACGGCGGCGCCAGGCCGGGCGCGCAGCTGTTCACCACGACGGCCACCTACGGGGCCGACGGCTGGAATGGCGCGTCGGGCCTGGCCTGGACCGTCGCGCCCGGCAGCTACTGGATCGAGTTCGAGGTGAACGGGAACGACACGCTCGGCACCACGCCGACCGCCACCGGCGCGCTGCTGGACACCGGCGTCGCGCGCCCGGTGTCCACGGCCACCACGTCCGACTGGGGCTTCACGTACGACGCGAGCGCGGCCTCCATCGGGTTGCAGGTGTCGGTGGTGCCGGAGCCGGCGGGCGCGCTGCAGGTGCTGGCCGGCATGCTGCTGCTGACGTCGCTGGGCCTCGCGCGCCGTCGCCGCTGACGCGATGCGAACGAGGCCGCCGCGCGCACTCGGCGCGCTCGCGATCGCCGTCGTGGCGGTCGCGAGCCTGCTGCCGATCGCGCGTCTCGCGCAGGCCTGCTCGGGCAACGCGCCCGAGCCTTCGGGCACCGAGACCCACTTCCCGCTGATGTACGGCGACCGGCCGACCGTCGCGCAGCTGAGCGACCTCGGCCGCCGCATCTTCATGGATCCGGCGTACTCGGCCTCGGGCAAGCAGTCGTGTGCGAGCTGCCACGACCCGGCCACGGCCTTCGGCCCGCCCAACGACCGCGCCGTGCAGCCGGGCGGCCCGCACCTGGACAGGACGGGCTTTCGCAACACGCCGTCGCTGCGCTACGTGCACGCGCCGGTCGCATTCACGCAGCACTTCCTCGAGTCGCAGGTGACGCTGGGCGTCGATGACGAGGGCCCCACCGGCGGGCGCACCTGGGACGGCCGCGTCGACACCGCGCACGACCAGGCGCTGATGCCGCTGATGGATCCCAACGAGATGGCCAACGCCGACGGCGCCGCCGTCGTCAAGCGGCTGAAGACGACGTCGTACGCCGACGAGTTCCGCCAGGTGCTGAGCGCGCCCGGCGAGAACGTGTTCGACGACCCCGACTCGACGCTGGTATGGGTGACGGTGGCGCTCGAGACCTACGAGCAGTCGGCGCCCGAGTTCCATCCGTTCGACAGCAAGTTCGACGCATGGCTCAACGACAAGGCGACGCTGAGCCCGGCCGAGGCGCGCGGCATGGCGCTGTTCAACGACATGAAGAAGGGCAACTGCGCGAGCTGCCATCCGAGCACGCGCAAGGCCGCCGCGAACCGTCCGCCGATCTTCACGGACTTCGGCTTCGTGGCCATCGGCGTGCCGCGCAACCGCGAGCTGCCCGCCAACCGCGACCCGACGTTCTTCGACCTCGGCCTGTGCGGTCCGCTGCGCACCGACCTCGCGGCGCACCCGGAGTACTGCGGCATGTTCCGCACCCCCTCGCTGCGCAACGTGGCGCTGCGCCGGCGCTTCTTCCACAACGGCGCGATCCGCACGCTGCGCGACGCCGTCGCCTTCTACGCCACGCGCGACACGGACCCGGCGCGCTGGTACCCCGGTTCGCACGGCCAGCGCGGCTACGACGACCTGCCCCGCCAGTACTGGGGCAACGTCTCGCACGAGGTGCCATTCGAGCCGTTGCCTGGCGGCCGCCCACGCCTGGACGACCGCGAGATCGACGACATCGTCGCCTTCCTGCGCACGCTCACCGACGGCTGGAAGCCGCCCGCCAAGGCGCCCGCCAAGGCGGTCGCAGCGCGCTGAAGGGCGCGGGCGACAATGCCCGCATGATCCGCACACGCATCGCGTTCGCGGGCCTGGCCGTCGCGGCTGCAGGCCTCGCGCTGGCGGGCTGCGCGGCGCTCACGCGGCTGGGCGGTCGGCCGATCGGACCGTGCGGGTTCGACGTCGAGACGCTGCAGTTCGCCGGCGATGCGCTGGCGCAGGCGCGCTGCCTCTTGCGGCCCGTGGCGCAGGGCGGCGTGGTCTCGACGAGCCCCGCGGTGCTGCCGGATCCGCTCGCCTCGCTGGTCGGCCAGCCGGTCGGTGACCTGGGACCGCGCCTGCAGCGCTACCTCGCGGCGCATGCCATCCCCGACGCGGCGATCGGCGGCCCGCTGGCCGCGCCGCTCTCGCGCGCCCGCGACGGCGACGCGGCCGCGCCGGCCGCGCGCTATTTCGTCCTGCACGACACCAGCACGCCCTGGCTGGGCGACGCCGCGGCGTTCCCGCCCGACGACGACCCGTCGCTGAACGCACTGGCCCGCTTCGCGGGACCCGAGGCCGTGGCGCATGTGTTCGTGAACCGGAAAGGCGAGACGCTGACGGGCCACGGCTTCGATGTCCCGTGGCGCGCGACGCAACTGGAGATGCGCCGCATCGGCCCGCGCGCGAAGGGCCTGTTCCTGCACGTCGAACTCGCGCAGCCGCGCCGCCGCGATCCGGCCGGGGCGCCGGGCAACGACGCGATCGCGCCGACGCCGGGCTTCACCGACGCGCAATATGCGCAGGCGGCGCTGCTCTACGCGGCGGCGAGCGCGCGCCGCGGCGACTGGCTGATTCCCGCGACGCATGCCGCGCTCGACCAAGGCATCGCGGGGGCGCACGACGATCCGCAGCATTTCGAGCTCGCGCGCCTGGCCCTCGCGCTCGATCGCCTGCGCGACGCGCTCGGGCGCTGACAGGCAGGCGGCGCGCCCGCGCCGCTCGACGGCGCGAGGTCTTACCCAATCGAACATTTGTCACCCGGCCCCGGTCATCGACCGTCATCGAAAGCACGTTTAATGGCGTGCGAGGAGCGATGTCCTCACCCCGGTCGAGTTGGTGAATTGCATTTCCGGACAGGCTCGCACCTCGTTCCCCCGCGCGCGCGGGAGCGCGTCACGCGGGCACGCGAGAGCGTCTGTCGCCACGGGCTGCCCGCTTTACAAGCCCCTGACAAATTTCAGGTCGCGCTCAGTCGGGACCGGTCATCGGCGCCCGGCCCCGCGTCGTTGAACAACGCACGAGGAGCGATGTCCGCGCCGTGCGCGAAAGCCCGGCAGCAGGCCAATCGCTTGGACTCGACGACAACGAGGAGACGATCATGCGGGCAATCACGTCCTGGATCGCGCTGGGCGCGGCCACCACCCTTCTTGCCGGCTGCGGCGGCGGATACGACGACGGGTATGACGGCGGCGATGGCGGCGGCGAGCTGATCAGCTACGTCGGCACCACCGGCGTGTTCGCGGCCTGGGCCGATTCGGCCACGGGCGAGTACGCGGCTGCCGACATGGGCACCTACGCGGGCAAGCGCCAGTCGCTGCACGGCACGATCGACTTCCTGACCGGCCAGGACCTGATGCAGCCGGCCGGCGTCGAGATCTGGAAGACCTCCGACGGCCACATCCGCGCGATCGACCTCGCGTCCTTCTTCGAGCCGCACAGCCAGCAGATCTCCAACGAGACCGCGGCCACCGTCGACGCGACATGCTCGCTGACCGGCACCCAGGTAGCGGGCGCGTCCGTCGACTACGCGGGCGTCTACTTCGCCTCCGACCTGCAGGATCCGACGAACTCGGCGTACTTCTATCGCCTGCCCGGCCTGGACGGCAACTGCAACACCGGCGACGACGTCATCCACATGGTGCGCACCGGCATGTCCTCGACCGATGCGCCGATCACCGTGTCGGCGATGCCCGTGGCCACCGTGCGCTCGGCCACCGGCAGCATCACGGGCTTCGTCGTCAAGCAGGGCGCGCAGCTCGTGCGCGTCGACAACAACTTCGCCAATCCCGTGGTGCTGGGCACGTTCGCCAGCGCCATCGGCGTGGCGCTCGCGCTGCCGGTGGGCACGACGCAGGGCTATCCGACGGGCCAGCTGTTCATCGTCGACGGCAACATCGTGCGCGTGGACTACGCCGCGGCGACGACCTCGCCGCCGCTGTTCACGATCCCCAACTGGACGCCCACCAACAACGGCGCGCTGTTCGCGGCCTCGCCCACGACGCTGTACGTCGGCGTGAACACGCCCGCCGCGGGCAGCACGCCGGCATCGGCCAGCATCGTCGCGATCCCCGCCGACGGCTCCGCGGCCGGCACGGTGGTCGCCACCGAGGCCGCGCACCTGGACAGCCTCGCGTTCCCGGTGGGCGGCACCAACCTCGTGTGGAGCGAGACCACGCCGCTCTACACGGTGCGCGCGCTGGCCCAGTCGGGCGGCAGTCCCTTCACCGTGGTCGCGAGCAGCGTCAACGGCGGCAGCTTCACCGCGACGGCGACGACGGTCTACTACACGACCTGGTCCAGCGTCACGAACGCGAGCGCCAGGACCGTCGTGCGCAGCCAGACCGCCAGCGGCATCGTCGGCCTGGACGGCAGCGTGATCCAGGCCCCGATGGCCAACTCCAGCTTCGCCGGCGGCGGCGAGCAGCAACCCTGGCCCGACGACACCGTCACCACCGCCACGCCGCTGGAGACCGTCCTCCAGGTGCAGAACCTCACGCCCGTCACCGTGACCGACCCGGCCAACGGCTACGCCTACACCGTCGACGGCGTCAGCGGCGGCCTCGTCGTCGCGATCGACACCGCGACCAACCGCGCGGGCGCGACGATCGGCCGGCTCCCCGCGAGCAACGCCGCGTGGCTGACCGGCACGTTCCGCGATTCGGGGCACACCGGCTTCGTCGAGGCGACCAACGCCGCGTCGACCGCGGATCCGGCGACACGCGATCTGTACCTGCTCAACACGCAGCAGGACGACACGCTGATCCGGGTGACGGGCAATCTCTGAGACAGCAAGGAAGCGGGACGCAACGGCGAATCGGTGTCAGGCCCGGCCTCGAATCGCGGCGATGGCAGGGACTGCGATTCGCGCGATTCGAGGCAGGGCCAGACCCGGAGGTCAGCGGGGCCCGGGCCTACGAACGCAGGAACGCCTCGAAGTCCGCCGCCGGCACCGCAGGCGACCAATGGAAGCCCTGTCCCTGCTGGCACCCGAGATCCCCCAGCAGCGCCAGCGTCGCCCCGTCCTCGACCCCTTCGGCCACCGTGTAGAGGTTCAGGCTGCTCGCCATCTGCACGATCGCGCGAACGATGGCCTGGTCCTGCACGTCGTCGGTCAGCCGCCGCACGAAGGTCTGGTCGATCTTCAGGCGCTCCACCTCGAAGCGCTTCAGGTAGGCAAGGTTCGAGTACCCCGTCCCGAAGTCGTCGATCGCGAAGCGCACGCCCATGCGCCGCAGGCTCGCCAGGCTCTCGGCCAGCTGCAGCGAGTCCTGGATCAGCAGCGACTCGGTGAGTTCGAGCTCGAGGTTCGCGCTCGGCAGGCCGGAGTCGGCGAGCGCCTGCGCCACCGAGGTCTCGACGCTGCCGCGGCGGAACTGCACCGGCGAGACGTTCACCGAGATCGTCAGGTCCGGCCACCCCGCCGCGCGCCAGCGCTGCGCCTGCGCGCAGGCCTCCTGCAGCACCCAGTCGCCGATCGGCACGATCAGGCCCGAGCGCTCGGCCAGCGGGATGAAGCGCGCCGGCGAGATCGGGCCCTTGTCGGGATGGCGCCAGCGGATCAGCGCCTCGGCGCCGATCAGGCGGCCGGTGCGCAGGTCGAACTGCGGCTGGTAGGACAGCGTGAACTCGCGGTGCGCGAGCGCCGTGCGCAGCGCCGACAGCAGCTCGACGTGCTCGACGACGCTGGCGTTCATCTCGCCGTCCCAGAAACGGTAGGCGTTGCGGCCCGACTCCTTGGCGCGGTACATCGCGATGTCGGCCTTCTTGAGCAGGCTGTCGAAGTCGTCGCCGTCGGCCGGGAACATCGTCACGCCCAGCGAGCAGCCGGTGAAGATCTCCATGCCGATCACGTCGAACGGCGCCATCAGGCCGGTGACGATCTTGCTCGCGATGTCGCCTACCGAGTCGGCGTCGGTCACCTCGGGCACCAGCAGCAGGAACTCGTCGCCGCCCAGGCGCGCCACGGTGTCGGCCGTGCGCAGCAGGGCGGACAGGCGGTCGCCCACCTGGCGCAGCAGGGTGTCGCCGGAGGCGTGGCCCAGGGTGTCGTTGACGTTCTTGAAGTTGTCCAGGTCCAGGTACAGCATCGCCACGCCGTGCCCGGCGCGGCGCGCGATGGCCGCGGCCTGTTCGAAGCGGTCGCGCACCAGGCTGCGGTTGGGCAGGGCGGTGAGCGCGTCGTGCGTGGCCATCAGCGCCATGCGCGCCTGCGTCGCCGCCATCTGCGCGTTCTGGGCATTCACGGCGTCGAGGGCGCTGCGCATGTCGCCGGCCATCAGCCACGCGATCACGCAGGTGACCGAGAGGACGGCGGCGATGTCGACGAAGGTGTTGGCCGACAGCGGCGGCACGTAGTTCACGTGCCAGCCATTGACGTTGGCAAGCAGGACGACGCCCACCAGCGCGATCATCGTCACGAACAGCGCGAGGTACAGCCGGCCCGATCCCATCATCGCGGCGAGAACCAGCAGGCACGGGAAGGCCAGCAGGGACGTGTCGCGCAGGCCGCCGTTCTGCCACATCAGCAGTCCGACCATGCCCATCAGCGAGACCAGCAGCAGGGCGACGGCCGCGCCGCGGCGGTGATTGCGCACCAGCCACAGCACGAGTCCCATGGCGGCCAGGCCCACGAACAGCGGCGGCAGGTTGCGCCACTGCGCCTGGAAGAAGTCGGGGATCGAGGAGGCGACGATCGCGAGGCAGGCGGCCCAGGTGGCCTGCACGAGGCGTCGGTCGCGCAGCAGGCGCGATGCGCTCTGGCCTGGCGGGATCGGCTGCTCGTGGGGTACGTTCACCGGTTCGGACCTCTTGGACTCGTCGCGTCTGTCACTTGCCCAGGCTCGAAGCGCCAGGCGTCGGCGTGCCGCGCGAAGTCCCCGTCCGGTCGAGGTTCCCGTCAGCCAGCGGAGTGTTGCACGCGTGACAAGGCTGTCTACCCCGGTAGGTATCGAGTTTCACGAAATCCGGTCATTGTTGGCATCACAAGACCAGCGAAAGGCCGCCCGCCAGCGCCAATCCGGTGACGGAGATCACGGTCTCCATGATCGACCACGTCTTGATCGTCTGGCCCACCGTCAGCCCGAAATATTCCTTGACCAGCCAGAAGCCCGCGTCGTTGACGTGCGAGAAGAACAGCGAGCCCGCGCCCACCGCGAGCACGACGAGCGACAACTGCGTCGGCGGCAGGCCGGCGGCCAGCGGCGCGACGATGCCGGCTGCGGTGACGGTGGCGACCGTCGCCGAGCCCGTGGCCAGGCGGATCAGCACGGCCACGATCCATCCCAGCAGCAGCGTCGACAGGCCGGCGGCCAGCGCGATCTTGGCGATCGCCGCGCCGGTGCCACCGTCGACCAGCGACTGCTTGAAGCCGCCGCCCGCGCCGACGATCAGCATCACGCCGACCACCGGCGCGAGGCTGGCGCCGATCTTCTTGCCCAGCACGGCGGGCGAGAAGCCGACGGCGGTGCCGAAGGTCACCATCGCCAGCAGCACCGCGGCCAGCAGCGCGAAGACGGGGTCGCCGATGAAGTCGAGCAGCGGGCGGGCCGGCGAGTCCTTGTCGAGGAAGATGTCGGCGCCCGCCTTGAGCAGCATCAGCGCCAGCGGGAACAGCAGCGTGGCCATGATGACCCGAAAGCTCGGGCTGCGCGACGCGCGCGCGTCGGCGTCGTCGGACTTGCCGCCCTGCGTCACGGCCAGGCCCGCGCCGGCGGCGCCCACCGGCACCAGCCGCGCGGCGATCGCGCCGTACACGGGCCCGGCGATCGCCACCGCCGGCACCGCGATCAGCAGGCCCAGCGCCAGCGTGACGCCGACGTTGGCGTGCAGGATCGCGATCGCGGCCAGCGGACCCGGGTGCGGCGGGATGAAGCCGTGCAGCACCGACAGGCCCGCGAGCGCCGGGATGCCCAGCCGCATCGCAAGCCCTTGCGAGCGGTGCACCGCCAGCATCACCACCGGGATGAGCAGCACGAGGCCGATCTCGAAGAACATCGGGATGCCGATGATCGATGCGATCAGCGCCATCTTCCACGGCAGCGTGGCGGGACGTCCACGCAGCAGCGTCTCGACGACCTTGTCGGCGCCGCCGGAGTCGGCCAGCAGCTTGCCCACCATCGCGCCCAGCGCGATCAGCACGCCCACGTAGCCCAGCACGCCGCCGGCGCCCGTCTCGTACGAGGCGGTGACCTTGGCGAGCGGAATGCCCGACCCGGCGCCGACGAACAGCGCGCCGACCGTCAGCGCGATGAATGCGTGCAGCTTGAGCCAGACGATCATCGCGACGATCAGCGCGATGCCGATCGCCGCGACGACCAGCACCTGCGTGTCGTGCGGGTTGAGCACGGGATGGGCGAGGTCGGCGGCCATGCGGCGTCTCCTTCGGGATGGGTCAGGCCGCGAGGCCGAGTGCATCGAGGACGGCGCTGGCGATGGCCTCGGGCGTGCCGTCGATCTCGACGCGGATCACGGGTTCGCCGTCCCCGGGTTCCTCCAGCGTCTCGAACTGGCTGGCCAGCAGCGAGGAGGGCATGAAGTGGCCCTGGCGCGTGGACAGGCGCGACGCGACCAGCTCGCGCGAACCGTGCAGGAAGACGAACTCCACGCCCTCGCCGCGGCGGTCTATCAGCGCGCGGTACTTGCGCTTGAGCGCCGAGCAGGTGATGACGCCCGAGTGGCCGGCGTCCAGCCGCGCGTCGACCCAGTCGGCCACCTTGGCGAGCCAGGGCGCGCGGTCGTCGTCGTCCAGCGGATGGCCGGCCGCCATCTTGGCGACATTGGCCGCCGGGTGCAGCGCGTCGCCTTCCTCGAAGGCCCAGCCCAGGCGGTCGGCGATGAGCTTGGCGACGGTGGTCTTGCCGCTGCCGGACACGCCCATCAGGACGAGGACGACGGGCAGGGCGATGCGCTGGGAGGCGACAGGCATGGGGCGGGCGGGGGTGCGGTGGACGTCGCGAGCATACGTCCGGACGCCGCGCCGTGCCCGCGCGCGTCAGCTTGCCCGCATGCCCGCCAGGTCGACGATGTCGCGCACCTCGAGCACGTGGCGCGGCGCGCCGGCCGAGGCCGCGTTGATCATCGCGCGGCCCACCTCCTGCAACGTGCAGAACTTGCCCGGCGCGAGCGCGCGGCCGATCGGGTAGATCCAGGCGAGCGCCTTGTACCAGCCCTTCAGGTTCTTCTGGCCCGCCGTGGCGCGCATCATTGCCGGCCGGAACATCACCGCGCGGCGGAACAGTCGCAGCAGCTCGTTCTCGGTGGCGCCCTTGACGCGTGCCCACATCACCTGGCCGTGCTCGGTGGAATCGGTGCCTGCGCCGGTGACGTAGCAGAACGCCATGTCCGGGTTCAGGCGCGCGAGCGCGCGGGCGAAGCCGACGGTGAGATCGTAGGTGACGTGCCGGTAGTCGTGCTCGTCCATGCCGATCGACGACACGCCCAGGCAGAAGAAGCAGGCGTCGATTCCGGCGAGCCGGCCCTCGATCGCCGACAGGTCGTGGAAGTCGCCGTGGATGATCTCGGTGAGCTTCGGATGCGTGCGCCCCAGCGGCTTGCGGTTGACGACCAGCACGCGTGCGACGCGCGGGTCGGCCAGGCATTCGAGCAGCACGCCTTCGCCGACCATGCCGGTGGCGCCGGTGATGAGGACCGAGATCGTCATGGAAGCGCCTTCCTCAGGCGGCCTGGGCAGCGGCCGCGGCTTGCAGGGACGTCTCGACCGACTGCCACCAGCGCTCGCCCGCGTGCGGCTGCGCGAGCGACAGGCGCTCGCCCATCGCGGGCGTGGCCAGCGGCACCCCGCGCGCCTGCGCCAGCGCGAGGATGCGGTCGAACGGCTCGTGCCACGCATGCATCGCGAGGTCGAAGGTGCCGTTGTGCAGCGGCATCATCCAGCGGCCGCGCACGTCCAGGTGCGCCTGCAGCGATTCCTCGGGTTGCATGTGCACCTCGGGCCATTGCGCATCATAGGCGCCGGTCTCCATGAACGTCACGTCGAACGGGCCGAAGCGCTCGCCGATCGCCTTGAAGCCCGCGTGGTAGCCCGTGTCGCCGCTGAAGAACACGCGCAGGTCGCCGGCCAGGATCACCCACGACGCCCACAGCGTCGAGTCGCCGTCGCCCAGGCCGCGGCCCGAGAAGTGCTGCGCGGGCGTGGCGACGAGGCGCACGCCGGCCAGCGAGGTCTGCTGCCACCAGTCGAGCTGGCGCACCTTCTCCGGCGGGATGCCCCAGCCGATCAGGCGGTCGCCCACGCCCAGCGGCGTGATGAACATCTCCACCTTGGGCGCGAGCTCGAGCACCGCGGCGTGGTCGAGGTGGTCGTAGTGGTCGTGCGAGAGGATGACGCCCTTGATGGGGGGCAGCTCGGCGATCGAGATCGGCGGCGCATGGAAGCGCTTCGGGCCGGCCCATTGCACCGGCGAGGCGCGCTCCGAGAACACCGGGTCGGTGAGCCAGAACTCGCCGGCCAGCTTCAGCAGCAGCGTGGAGTGGCCCAGGCGGAACAGGCTGGCGTCGGGCGCGGCGGCCAGCGTCGCGGCGTCCAGCGGCCGCACCGGGATCGGGGCGCGCGGCACGGTGGTGTCGGGCTTCTGGGTCAGCACACGCCAGGCGATGCCCAGCGTCTTGCGAAAGCCGGGCGAGCGGCGCGGCTCCACGTTGCGGAACTTGCCGTCGCGGTGCTGCGGCGAGTCGATGGCATCGGGCGAGGGTGCGCGACGGGCGCGCGAGGCGAGGCAGGTCATGGCGCTTTCCTTCGGAAGGCCGGCGCGGTTCGGATCAATAAGTAAACTGCACCGTGTAGTTTTTCAGTGTACGGCCGATCCGCCAAAAAGTAAACTGCCTGGTGTAAAGTTCTGTCATGTCCGCCGCTCCTGCTCCCCGCCTCACCGACCGCAAGCGCGACGCCATCGTGCAGGCGGCCATCGTCGAGTTCCGCGACAACGGCTTCGAGGCGACCAGCGTCGACAAGGTGGCGGCGCGCGCGGAGGTGTCCAAGCGCACGCTCTACAACCATTTCGCGAGCAAGGACGAGCTGTTCGCCGCGATCCTGCACATCCTGTGGGAGAACAGCGCCAGCGACCTGCAGCGCGCGTACGAGCCGGGCCGGCCGGTGCGCGAGCAGCTGCTGGAGCTGGTGCACGCCAAGCTCGTGATGCTGGCCGACGAGAGCTTTCTGGCGCTGGCACGCGTGGCCATCGCCGCGGGGCTGCATTCGCCGGAGCGGGCGCGCGAGATGGTCGAGCGCATCGGCGAGAAGGACGGCGCGATGCTGGAGTGGATCCGTGCGGCGCAGAAGGCCGGCGCGCTCAGGCCGGCCGATGCCGCGCAGGCGTACAAGCAGCTCGAATGCCTGGTCAAGGGCGTCGCCTTCTGGCCGCAGGTGGCGATGGGCCAGCCGCGGCTGGCTTCGGCCGCGCAGAAGAAGCTGGCGACCGCGACGGTTGACCTGTTCCTGAGCCACTACGGGATGTAGCGGCCCACCGGCGTCACGGAAGGCGCACCTGGCGCGGCGCGGCCAGCACCGGCTCGCGCGCGTCGTAGGCCGCATGCGGCGCACGATATGGCGCCAGGTAGGCCGACAGCGCGTCCAGTTCCTGCCCGCCCTGCAGCCGGTCGGTGCCCGCCAGCAGCGTGGAATAGCCGTCGCCGCCGCCGGCCAGGAAGCCGTTGACCGTGACGCGCCACCGGCGTGCCGGCTCCAGCACCACGCCCGCGTTGACGATCGCCTGCGTCGGCCCGGTGACCGCCGGTGGCACCACGCCCAGGTCGACCGGCGTCCAGTCGACGTCGATGATCTTCGCGCCCGCCGGCGCCCCGGCGCTCCACTTGATGCGCAGGCCCGCCGACAGCTGCAGCGCGCACTGGGGCAGCGGGTCCGTGCAGTGGTCGAACTGCTGTTCGAGCAGGGCCTTGAGCTGCGCCGACGTCAGCGTCAGCGTCACCAGCCCGTTGCGGAACGGCTGCACCGTGAAGGCGGCGCCGTAGGTCAGCGCGAAGGGCGCGCTCGCGCCGGCCGGCGGCAGGAAGCCGGCGCCACGCACGCCGCCCGGGTTCACGAAGGCCATCTGCGCCGCGCCGGCCGCCGCGGGCTGCGTCGCGTGCAGCTCGCCGTCGGCCACGAGGCTGCCCGCGGGCGCCTGGCCGCCGTCGCCGGGATCGTTGGGCAGCGGCTGCGCCAGCTCGCCGAGCACGCGATCGGTGACCGGCGCGGCGAGCGTCACGTAGCCCTGCACGATGTCGCGCACCGCGGCGTCGACCGGCACCGCCGGATCGTCGCGCACGACCAGCCGGTTGACGGGCGAGACCCTCACCACGTCGCGCGTGCGCCGGTCCAGTTGCAGGTCGACGTCGGTCAGCACGCGGCCGTACGACGCGGCGCTGGTGACGGGCACCAGGCGCCCCGCGGCGTTGGGCAGGCCCGTCGCGCCGCCGCCCACCGCGTTGGCCGAGCAGTTGTAGGCCGCGTGCGTGTGCGCGCTGACGACGAGGTCGACCGCGTCGTCGAGGCGGCGCACGATCCTGGCGATGTCCGATTCGCTGCCGTCGGCGTTGCGCAGGGCGGCGTCGCAGCCGTTGATGTCGCCGCTGCCGCCGGGCTGCACGCCGCCCTGGTGCACGAGGACGACGATGGCCTCGACGCCCTGGGCGCGCAGCTGCGGCACCAGCGCGTTGACGGTGTCGGCCTCGTCGCGGAACGCCAGGCCCGCCACGCCGCCGGGGGTGACGATGCCGGGCGTGCCCTTGAGCGTCATCCCGATGAAGGCCACGGGAATGCCGTCGAAGGTCTTGATGCCGTACGGCGGCAGCAGCGTGCGGCCGCTGGCGGTGTCGACGACGTTGGCCGCCAGCCACTGGAAGCGCGCGCCGTCGAAGTGGCCGGGCGCGGTCGAGCCCAGGCCCTTGCAACTGCCGGGCTCGGGCCGGCAGCCGCCGTGCTGCAGCCGCAGCAGCTCCGTCGCGCCCTTGTCGAACTCGTGGTTGCCGACGGACGTGAAGTCGACGCCGGCGCGGCCGAGCACCTCGACGGCCGGCTCGTCGAAGAACAGCCCCGAGACGAGCGGCGACGCCCCGACGAAGTCGCCGCCGCCCACGACCACGTGGTTCGGATGGCCCGCCTCCAGGTGCGCGATCCAGCCCGCGAGCGCGTCGGCGCCGCCCACGGGCCGCTTGGGCGATCGCGCGTCCTCGCCAAGGCGGCCGGGCGACAGCAGGTTGCCGTGGAAGTCGTTGAAGGCGATCAGCTTGACGTCGACCGGCGCGGCGACCGGGGGCGGGGCGGTGGCGCAGCCGGCGATCGCCAGGGCGACGAGGGCGGCGGCCAGCGGGCGAGCGGGCGTCCTGCGGATGCGCAACAGCGGCGGGTGCGTGGT
>DATCRO010000744.1:0-4493 GCA_036569025.1 Burkholderiaceae bacterium | reverse complement strand
ACTGCATCAACGCGTCGAAGACCGGTGTACTGTCGAACCTCGGCATGCAGCACCAGACCACGCGGGCCCGGGCGTCGACCAGGGCACTGACGGCGCAGTTGCCGATCATCGCCAGATCCAGCGATGCGGCGTGCGCGTTCGAAACGACGGGAGGATTGCTCATGTTTCCTTGGGCGCCTTCGGTTTCAAGAAGATGGATCTTCCGTTGAACAAAGACAGAACCTCCGGGACGTTGGTTCCGCCGGCAAGCGCCGGGCCCGCCTTCCTGTATTGGCCGATCGTGCAGACGATCCGGCTGCAACTTCGTTTCCTGCTGCCGCTGATCGCCGTGGTGATCGCCACCGCGTACCTGGTGCTTCCGCTGGTCGATGGTGTCACATTGCGCTGGTTCTCGCGCGACCTCGATAGCCGTGGTGCCGTCGTGGCCAATGCGCTGTCGGACTCCGTGGTGGAGGCGATGCGCACGAACCGGATGCGCCAGCTCGAGAAGCTGTTCGACCGCGCGGTGCAGGACGAGCGCCTGTTCGCCATCGGCCTGTGCAGCCCCGATGGCCGCATGCTGGTGCGCACGCCCGCGTTCCCGGCCGACCTGAACTGCTTCGACGCGCTGCAGATCAGCTCCAAGCGCGATCCGCGCCTGGTGATCAACGGCGGCGCGGTGCACGTGGCGATGCACGACGTCATCGACCAGCCGCATCCGACGCCTGCCGCCGAGGCGGCGAGCGAGGCGGTCGCCGCGGCCAGTGCGGCCGTGGCCGACGGCAGCGCGTCCGCCGCAGGCGACGGTTCGACCGTCGCGGCCGCGGTTGCCGCCTCCGAGGCGACGGCCCAGACGCCGCCGGTCACCGTCGGACGCCTCGTGCTGCTGCACGACCTGAGCTTCATCGAGAAGCGCAGCCAGGACACGCGGCGCTACCTCGTCGGCCTGATCGCGGTGCTGGGCTTCGTGATGGCGCTGATCACGATGGTGGTGGCGCAGCTGAGCTGGCGCGGATGGGTCAACGGAGTGCGCGCGCTGCTGCGCGGCGAGGGCATCATCAGCCCGATGGGCGGCGGCGCGTCGTCGGTGGCCTCGGTGGAGCTCCAGCCCTTCGCCGCCGACCTGCGCGAGCGCCTGCGCGACCTCGAGGACGAGTACCGCCGCATGCAGGGCCCCGAGGCCGACTGGAGCGCGGACCGGCTGCACCAGCTGCTGATGACGCAGCTGCGCGGCGACCAGGTGATCGTGGTGTCCAACCGCGAGCCCTACATCCACGAGCGCCGCAAGGACGGCAGCGTCGTCGTCAAGCGGCCGGCCAGCGGCCTGGTCACGGCCGTCGAGCCGGTGATGCGCGCCTGCTCGGGCACCTGGATCGCGCACGGCAGCGGCAGCGCCGACCGCGACGTGGTCGACTCGCATGACCGCGTCGCCGTCCCGCCCGGGCACGACGATTACCAGCTGCGTCGCCTGTGGCTGACGGCCGAGGAGGAGCAGGGCTACTACTTCGGCTTCGCCAACGAGGGCCTGTGGCCGCTGTGCCACGTCGCGCACGTGCGTCCGGTGTTCCGCGAGTCCGACTGGGAGACCTACAAGGCCGTCAACCAGCGCTTCGCCGATGCGGTGGTGGCCGAGGCGCGCAGCGAGGATCCGGTCGTGCTGGTGCAGGACTACCACTTCGCGCTGCTGCCCGCGATGGTGCGCGAGAAGCTGCCGCAGGCCACCATCATCACGTTCTGGCACATCCCCTGGCCCAACCCCGAATCGTTCGGCATCTGCCCGTGGCGCCGCGAGATCCTGCAGGGCATGCTGGGCTCGACCATCCTGGGCTTCCACACGCGCTTCCACTGCAAGAACTTCATCGAGACGGTGGATCGCTTCCTCGAGGCGCGCATCGAGCACGAGCACTCGACGATCTCGTTCCGCGAGGACGAGACGCTGGTCGAGGCGTACCCGATCTCGATCGAGTGGCCCGACGACACGACCATCGCCACCTGGCCTTCGGTGCCCGAGGCGCGCCGCATCGTGCGCGAACGCCTGAACCTGCACCCGGACACGACGCTGGCCGTCGGCGTGGACCGCTTCGACTACACCAAGGGCATCCTGGAGCGCCTGAACGCGGTGGAGCGCTTGCTCGAGAAGCATCCCGAGTGGATCGAGCGCTTCGTGTTCGTCCAGGTGGCCGCGCCCACGCGCAGCTCGCTGGAGGAATACCGCTCGTTCCAGGAGCGCGTCGAGCGGCTCGCGCAGCGCATCAACGAGCGCTTCGGGCGCACCGGCTACCAGCCCGTGCACCTGCTGGCGCAGCACCACGACAGCCACGCCGTCAACGAGCTGTTCCGCGCGGCCGACATGTGCATCGTCACCAGCCTGCACGACGGCATGAACCTGGTCAGCAAGGAGTTCGTCGCGGCGCGCGACGACGAACAGGGCGTGCTGATCCTCAGCCGCTTCGCCGGCGCGGCGCGCGAGATGACCGAGGCGCTGATCGTCAATCCGTACCACGTCGAGGAGACGGCCGACGCGCTGCATCGCGCCGCCACGATGCCGGCCGCGGAGCAGCGCGCGCGCATGGCCAGCCTGCGGGCGACGGTGCGCGAGTTCAACGTGTTCCGCTGGGCCGGGCGCATGCTCACCGACGCGGGCCGCTGGCGCCTGAAGGCGCGGGTCGACGCCCGGGTGGCGCGCTATCGCGAGGCGGCCGAGAAGCGAGGACTGTGATGTCGGCCGGAACGCAGATGCTCAAGCCCTTGCTGGGCCCGCAGGGCCTGGCGGCGCTGGCGGCGCTGGTGCGCGCGCCGGCGCTGTTCGCGTTCGACTTCGACGGCACGCTGGCGCCGATCCGGCCGCGGCCCGACGACGTGCACGTGTCGGCCACCATCGCGCTGCGGCTGGAGAAGCTGGCGCGCGTGCGGCCGGTCGCGATCGTCACCGGCCGGCAGATCGCCGACGTGCGCGAGCGCCTGGGCTTCACGCCGTCGTGGATCATCGGCAACCACGGCGCGGAGGACGATGGCGATCCCGCAGGCGCCGCGCGCGCGCGCGCCGCGCTCGACGCGCTGCGCGAACGCGTGCGCGCCCGCGCGGACGGCCTCGCCGGCGCGGGCGTGCTGGTCGAGGACAAGGGCCAGTCGCTGGCGCTGCACTTCCGCACCGCGCCCGACCGCGCCGCGGCCAGCGCGCTGATCGAGGAGGTGATGGCGGGCTTCACGTCGACCCTGCACGTGTTCGGCGGCAAGCTGGTCTACAACGCGGTCGCCGCCGACGCGCCCGACAAGGCCGTGGCCGTGCAGCGCCTGATCGAACGCGCCGGAGCGCACGCGGCCTTCTTCGCGGGCGACGACGTCAACGACGAGCCCGTGTTCGCCGCCGCACGGCCCGAATGGGTGACGGTGCGCATCGGCTGCGAGCGCCGCGAATCGGCCGCGCGCTGGTGCATCGACGGCCCGCACGAGATGGCGAGCGTGCTCGATCGGATCCTCGCGGCGATCGGCTGAGCGGCCGCTCGGGGCGTCACGGCGACGACCTGCACCTGCTGCGCGGCGCTCGCGACCTGCGCACGGCCGCCCGCGTCGGCCGACGTCGCACAAGGGAGGGCTGGCACTTCATCGGCAGCGCACCGACAGGGGTTCCGACGGGTCGCCCAGAGGCGTCAGGCGCAGCACCGTGGTGCACTGGTGCAGGCCGGCGGGCAGCGGCCGCGCGACGATGGCGGTGGCGCCGCCGTACAGGCAACCGAGCCAGACACGCGCGGAGTCGCTGGTGGCGAACGACCAGGTGGAGGTTTCGGTGAGGCCGCTGCGGCGCGTGGTGTCGGGCGCGAGCGTGCCCAGGCCGACCGGATCGCCGTCGTAGAACGTGGCGCGCTGCACGTGCAGTTCGGCCGGTGCGCCATGCAGCACCCAGCCGTTGGGCAGGCCTTCGGCCACGGGCGCCTGCGCGAGCGTGGCGGGGCAGTGCAGCTCGGTGCCGGCGGACGAGGGCGGCACTCCGGCGGCGGCCTGCGCGAGGCTGCTGGCGCACACCAGCAGCGCCGCCAGGCGAGGGGCATGGAATGGTGTCATGCGAGGAACGGCGAACGGTCTAAGAATGCGGGCGTCATCGATCCATTCTCTGGCCGATCGGCTGAAACTCCGCGGCGCCGAACGCTGGGTTAACTGCCGATTCGGCGCGGGGCGGACGTGCCGCTGCCGTGCCAATATTCATGGGCCCCGAACGAAGGACTCGACGTGAATTCCCCCGCCACCTCGACATGCCGCACGCCGACTCGACCGCCGCGCATCGCGGCAGCGTTGGCGGGAACGGCGCGCGCGGTGCAGGCGCTCGCATGCGGCCGTACGCCCGGGCAGGGGAAGCCGAGCCGAGGGGCATCACACGATTGCGCGGGTGGCCGCGGACACGGTCGCGGTGAACCGCGCGGTGGCGATGGTGGCGGTGCGACGAGCCGCGCTCGCGGTGGCGATCGCGGCGCGCGTCAGGCCACGGCGGCGGCTTCCACGCGAGCCGACACGCGGCC
>DATCRO010000743.1:0-2824 GCA_036569025.1 Burkholderiaceae bacterium | reverse complement strand
CCCGTCGTCTTCGTCAAGGGGCGCGGCGCGGGCTCGAACCGGCCGTCGCGCTACGTCAAGGACGAGTGGGACGCGGCCGCCGACGTCGATCCGGCCGCGCGCCGCACCGAGGTCACCGAGCGCGAGGCCAAGTCCATCCTGAACCGCAACCAGTCGCCCGACCTCGACTTCGATCTCACGCTCAACCCCTACCAGGGCTGCGAGCATGGCTGCGTCTACTGCTTCGCGCGGCCGACGCATGCGTACCTGAACCTGTCGCCGGGCCTGGACTTCGAGACGCGGCTGTTCGCCAAGATGAACGCGGCGCAGGTGCTGCGCAAGGAATTGAGCCGCAGGGGCTTCAACCCGGGCATCGTCGCGCTGGGCGCCGCCACGGACGCCTACCAGCCGATCGACCGCAAGTACGCGCTCGCGCGCCAGGTGCTGGAGGTGCTCGCGGAGTTCGACGTCGCCGTCGGCATCACGACCAAGTCGGCGCTGGTGACGCGCGACATCGACATCCTCGCGCCCATGGCCCGCAAGGGACTCGTGCGCGTGCACATGTCGATCCCGACGCTGGACCACGAGCTCTCGCGCCGGCTCGACCCGCGCGCCAACTCGCCCACGCGCCGGCTCGAGGCGATCGAGGATCTCACGAGCGCGGGCATCCCGGTCGCGGTCTACATCGCGCCGGTCATCCCGAGCCTGAACGAGCACGAGATCGAGGCCATCCTAGAGGCCTGCGTCGCGCGCGGCGCCACGATGGGCCTGTACACGCTGCTGCGTCTGCCCCGCGAGGTGCGCGACCTGTTCGCCGAGTGGCTGCGGCGCTGGTACCCGGAGCGCGCCGCGCAGGTCTGGCGGCTGATCCACCGGATGCACGAGGGCAAGGACTACGACTCGCGCTTCGGCAACCGCATGGTGGGAACGGGCAGCGTGGCCGAGGCGCTGGCGCGTCGTTATGACGAGGCGGCCGCGCGGTTGGGCGTGACGTTTCCGGGGCGGACGTTGAACACGTCGCTGTTCAGGCCGCGCGGGGCGGAGCCGCAGGCGCAGGCGAGCTTGTTCTAGCGGACTCGCCAAGCGTTGGTGTGGCGCGCCGTGCCCCCCCACCAGGCCGTCATCCTGCGCGCAGCGAAGCGGAGTCGCAGGATCCACCCCGGAGGCGACGCGTCGCGCCTCGCGAGCCAATGCCTCTACGCGGCATTGCCCGCAACCGCCAGCCGCCGGATCGCGTCCGCCGGCACCTTGGCCACCAACAGCGTGCCCGCACCGGGCGAGGCATGCACCTCGAACGTCCCGCCGATCGAAGCCAGGCGTTCGCGCATGTTGCGCAGGCCGATGCCGCGGTCGGGGTCGAGCTGGATGCGGTCGACCTCGAAGCCGCGGCCGTCGTCGTCGATCCGCAGCGCGACGCCCGCCAGGCCGAAGTCCAGCGCCATCTCCACGCGATGCGCGTGCGCATGCTTGGCGACGTTGGCCAGCGCCTCCTGGCTGACGCGGAACAGCGCCGTCTTGACCTCCTCGGGCAGCGGCGTCGCGTCGCCGGACACGCTCAGGTGCACGGGCGTCGCGCCGGCGTCCTCGGCCTCGCGCGTGAGCAGCTCCAGCGCGGCCGGCAGGCCCAGCTCGTCGAGCATCGCGGGACGCAGCCGGTGCGAGATGCGGCGCACCTCGTCGAGCGACTGCTTCAGGCCGGCGAGCGCCGTCTCCAGCACGCGCGGGGCGGCGCGCGCCTCGCGTTCCAGCTGGTCGATGGCCGATTCGACCAGCAGCTTGGCCGACACCATCGTCTGCGTCGCGCCGTCATGCAGCTCGCGCGCCAGGTGGGCGCGCTCGTCCTCCTGGAAGCGCACCACCGTGCGGGCGAGCGTCTGCAGCTTGGCGTCGGCGACGCGCAGCTCGCTCAGGTTCAGCCAGATGCCGCTGAAGCTGATCAGCGCCACGCCGCCGAACGCGATGGCTGCGATCCACAGCAGCGTCTCGCCGATGTTGGACGAGGCCTGGGCATCGAGCTGCGAGGTCGCCGAATCGATGTCGTCGCGGTACAGGCCGGTGCCGATCATCCAGTCCCACTGCGGGATCCGGGTGACGTAGCCGAGCTTGGGCGCGATCTTGCCGGTCGATGGCCGCCGCCACATGTACTCGACGAAGCCGCCGCCCGCGCGTGCACGCGCGAGCAGCTCCTGGATCGTGGCGTTGCCCTGCGGGTCGCGCAGGCCCGACAGGTCCTTGCCGACGAGGTCGCGCTGGCGCGGATGCATCAGCACGGTGCCGTGCATGTCGTAGACGAAGAAGTAGCCGTCGTCGCCGTACTCCATCGATTCGAGCAGCCGCATCGCGCGCGCCTGCGAGCCGGCGACGTCGTCGTGCGATTCGGCCATCGGGGCGATGGCGCTCATCGCGAGCTGCACGTAGTTCTTGAGCTCCGCGCGCCGCGCACTGAGGTAGCCGCCCTCCACGAGCGCGTGCTCGCGTTTGGCGAGCTCGCGCTGCTGCAGCTGCACCGCCGTGGCGATCAGGGCAAGCGACAGCAGCAGCGGAACCGCCGCGAGGACGAGCAGCTTGGCCTTCAGACGCATGGCGCGATTGTGACAAGGCCGCGCGGACGTCGGCGACGCCCGCGCGGCCCGGGATGGCCGACGAGCGGATCAGGCCTTGCCGGACGCGGTCGCCGGCGCCGGCGAGCGCAGCAGCGCCTGGACGACGACGGCCACGACCACGTTGACCGCCAGCGCCAGCAGGCCGGTGTAGACGGTGAACTTGTCGCCGCCCAGCACGATCGAGTGCACCGGCTTGACGCCGTCGGCGAACGCCGTCCACGTGCCGGACACGATGCCCACCA
>DATCRO010000742.1:0-8190 GCA_036569025.1 Burkholderiaceae bacterium | reverse complement strand
TCACGATCCAGCAAACGAGGGAACAGACGATGAACCGTCCCGCCGACCCGCCGCCGGCCGCCGCGCCGCACCCCGCCGAGCTCGCCGTCGATCGGCTCGACGCGATCGAGGTGACGCTGCGCTTCGAGGTCGGCGACCTCGCGATCAACCTCGGTGAGCTGCGCAACGTGCGCGCCGGCCACGTGTTCGAGCTCGGGCAGCCGCTCAACCGCGGGCCGGTGCGCATCGTCGCGCACGGCAACCTGCTGGGCAAGGGGACGCTCGTGGCGGTCGGCGACCGGCTCGGCGTGCGCGTCAGCGAGTTCGCGCCGGGCGACCTGTGAGCCGCGCGCGCCCGCTCCGGAGGGCGGCAGCGTGAACGGCGGCCTGCCCGATCCGCTGACCCTCGTCGCCCTGATCGTCGCGTTCGGCCTCGCGCCGTTCGCCGCGTTGATGGTGACGTGTTACACCAAGCTGGTGATCGTGTTCGGCCTGTTGCGCACGGCGCTCGGCCTGCAGCAGACGCCGCCCAACATGGTGCTCAACGGCATCGCGATCATCCTGTCGGTCTACATCATGGCGCCCATCGGGATGGACGTCAGCGACGCGCTGCGCAGCCACACCTTCGGGCAGAAGGGCGAGGCCGTCTCCGACATCATGGCCGTGGCCGACGCCGCCAAGCAGCCGCTGAAGGACTTCCTGCAGAAGCACACCCACGAGCGCGAGCGGCAGTTCTTCATGGAATCGGCCACCAGCGTCTGGCCCAAGGCGCGCGCGCAGGCGCTGCGCTCGGACGACTTCATCGTGCTGGTGCCCAGCTTCACGCTCAGCGAGTTGACGCGCGCGTTCCAGATCGGCTTCGTCATCTACATGGTGTTCGTGGTCGTCGACCTGATCGTGGCGACCATCCTGCTCGCGCTGGGCATGTCGATGATCTCGCCGACGACGATCTCGCTGCCGTTCAAGCTGCTGCTGTTCGTGATGCTGGACGGCTGGGCGCGCCTGATCCACGGGCTGGTGCTGTCGTATCGCTGAGCATCGCGAAGGGTCCGCGCGAGCGCCGCCGAGCCAAGCAGCCTTGACGGCCGGGTCGTTGCACAAGGCGCCGCGAACCTTGCGGATTCACGTGGCCTGTCAGGCACGCAGCAGCCAGGCGACGCGATCGTACGAGGCGACGTAGTGAACGGAAACGGCGACGGCCAGGACTGCCGAGAGTGCCTTGCTTCCAGACTGGTACAACGCAAGGATCGCAAAGGCAAAGAAGACAGCCTCGACGCCGAGCCGGACCGCGCCGCGCACGGCCACGGGTGCCTTGCCGGAACGGCTTCGATCCCCGGGAACGGCAAGGACGCCCCATGCTGCCGCCGCGACGAGGGGGACGAGAAGCGCGAAGGCGTAGCGTGCGGGATCACCGCCCTGCTGCCAGCCCCAGACCCCCATGGCGGCGAGAGCGAACAGCTCGAGCAGGAATCGGATGGCCAGATTGGCCGGATGGAAGCCCATGTGCGTTTCCCCGCGCAACCGGCGCGATTCGATGTCATTCGTGGCGAGCGCCGTCCTGCACGCCACGATCAGCCGGGCGAGGTCCCGACCAGCCTGACCACGTCCTTCCAGGGCCGAGGGCCCTCATGCATGGCGAACACGGTCTCGACGAGCAGCATCGCCCCGATTGCCGACTTGAACGCCATGGAGAGTCCCTTGCGAATGCCAACGCAGGCTCGACTCTAGACGCTCAAGACCGAGCGAACGAGACATTGCGACGGACGGCCGAATTCCGTCGTCGAGCGACGGCTCCCAGGCATCGCCGGCCATTCATCCGGGGGCGGCGCTCCATCGGGCGGCGAAAGCGTCCCGCGTCGTCGCGAGCTCGATTGCCTGAAGCGGTCGCGACCAGAGCGTCGCTCCTGGCCGTCGCCAGTCGGTCGCGTGCGCCCCAGCCAGGACGCGGAGGCCTACGGCGCGCTCCGCCTGAATTCGGAGGCGACTTCGTCCAGGGACGGGTTGGCTTTCGCCCGCCCGTCGATGAAGACCACCGGCAGCGGCCCGTTCATGACCGCGGAGATGCGATCGACCGTGTCGGAGTCGGGCTGGCTGGTGAAGCGGAAATTGGCCGAGTGCGTGCGTTCGACCGGAATTCCCTGGCTGGACAGCGACTCGGCGAGGCGGTCAGCTCGCTGGGCGTCTTCGTGCGGGCAGTCCTCGGCCGCGATGACGAATACGGTCCGCGGCCGCTGCCCGTCGACGGGCGGCAGGGGAACGAACGCACCCGGAGCGCCGATCGACAGGTTCGCGGCATCCTGGCGTGCCGCGTGCTGGTGATGGTGCTTCCAGGCCGCGTATGCGCCTCCGGCGAGGCTCAACGCGATCAAGGTCTTGATGATGTTCATGTCGGCGCGGTCCCGATGTGGAATTGTCAGTCAAGTGTGCCCTGATGGATTCCTGCGGGCCGCCGGAACTGCACTGCCGATCGCCGCATCTCGCTACGGGCGCGCGCCCGCCCGCACGGAGACATTCGTAGACGGCAGCACTTCAAAGCGCTCGGGCACATCGTAACGCGGCTGCCCCATCGGACGATGGATCCGACCAGCACGACATGCTGCCGAGACGTCATGAGCGCGCCCCAGGATCGCCGTACTTTTCAAGATAGTCGCTGCAAAGTCGAAGAAGCTCATCGAAGTCGATCTTGAGGGAGCTCGACGTGATGGCGATCGGGCTGCCGCACAGGACGACGTTGGCCTTGTTCAGCGCGCGCCGGATCGCGCCACCGCGATTGGCATACTTGTCCGGGTCGGTCACCTTGACCACGAGTGACCTTGCGCCATGCAGCTGGAAGATGTCGAAACCCACGACTTCAGGCCAGGGAACAAGGCCCGCAGCGATACCGCTGGTGTTGTCGAGAATGCCGGTCGAGTCCAGGACCAGGCCCGGCTTCCGTTCGAAGAGCTTCCTGACTCCGAAGAGCGCACACAGTCCAAAGAAGCCGACGGCCAACAGACCTGTTCCACGAACGAGCGTCGAATCATCGAAGGGAAACGGCAATCTGCTCCATTCGGGCTCGGGCCGGAGCATCAGGACGCCGAGAACGACGAACCCGCAGGCGCCGACGAGGAGCTTGGCAAGCTTGGCCTTGCTCAGTTCGACGATGCGTTCATCAGTGGCGGTCATGCGGTTCCCCTGGGCAGATTTGCAGCTCACGCCAAGTCATTGTGACGGCAGGGAAGCCCTGTCGCTGACGACCGGCTCCGGCCGCAGGACGGGTGCCGCGCGATCCGCCCACTTGTCCGACGGCCGGATGAGGGTCAGAGAATTGAGCATTCGCGGTTCCAAGGCTTGCCGCCAGCAGAAGACTTGCAGCGGTCAGGAGCGGCGAAGGAGTCGATGGAGGCAGGGCGTGCATTGCGTCGGGCGTCTACGGCTTTGGCCGGGGATTTGAGCACGGCCGGATCCAACGATCATCGCGGTGCAGGCATGGTCAGTCGAACTCCCTGAAGCCGGTCGTCGAGCTTCCTCCGTTCCCGGCCGAAACGCGACCCACGGGCGCCGAGGTCGCGACGGGCGGTCCACCCGCCAAGCGCGGCTCGTCTGCGTTCAACGACCGAGCCCCAGCCGCTCACGGACCGATTGCACCAGGGCCTGCTGCTGCGCAAGCGCATCCACCTTGAAACGCTCGAAGTCCGCGCCCGCCCGGAGGTCCGCATAGAGGCCCGATGGATCTTCATGGAAGTGCAGGAAGGGCTTGGAGCGCAGGTGGAACACACCGCGCGATTTCTCGTGCATGCCGTCGATGGCGCGCAGTTGTACCAGCAGGTCTTCCAGTGCATCCAACGCACCCGGTCCGGCATGCTTCATGGCCCCTGGTCTCCAGCGGAAATTCGACGACTTCGACGACTTCGACGGCAGGATGCCAACGGCGAGCAGGCGCCTGAACACGACACGTCGGCCCAGCCCGAGACCGATCGCCGGTGGAACGGCCGCATGAGTGAGGATGGTCGGCATCGCGCCCCACAGCGTACTCGATGGTGGCTGTACGCGGCGGCCGGTCGCAGCCGGCCGCTGCCGGCCCGATCCCCGCCGAAACCGCGGAAACCGGCCCGTTGGCGCCGGGCAGAAATCGTGCGCCGGCCTACGATGGCCTCACGTCCATCGAGCATCGCATGCCGTCCACCCCGCTCATCGCCACCCCGCGCGCCGCACGCGCGACTTGCGGGCATACGCCAGCGCGCGCGGGTGTCACGCGCCGCCGCGTTCGCGCGCGGGCGGCGCGCGGGGCGTCACTTGCGCGCGAGCACGGGCGCCAGCGCGAGGCCCGTGTGGGTGCGCTTGGCCACCAGGTGCTCCGGCGGACCTTCCGCCACCAGCCGGCCGCCGCCGGTGCCGCCTTCGGGACCCATGTCGATGACCCAGTCGGCCTCGGCGATGACGTCGAGGTCGTGCTCGATCACCACCACGCTGTGGCCGCCGTCGGTGAGGCGGTGCAGCACCTTGATCAGGCGCGCGACGTCGGCCATGTGCAGGCCCACCGTCGGTTCGTCCAGCACGTACAGCGTGTGCGGCGCCTTCTGGCCGCGGCGGCCGACCTCGTCGCGCACCTTGCTCAGCTCGGTCACCAGCTTGATGCGCTGCGCCTCGCCGCCCGAGAGCGTCGGCGACGGCTGGCCCAGCGTCAGGTAGCCCAGGCCGACGTCCTGCAGCAGTTGCAGCGGATGCGCGATGGACGGCATGCTGGCGAAGAACTCCACCGCCTCATCGACCTCCATCTGCAGCACGTCGCCGATCGACTTGCCGCGCCACGTGACCGCCAGCGTGGCCGGGTTGAAGCGCGCGCCATGGCACAGGTCGCACGGCACCTTCACGTCGGGCAGGAAGCTCATCTCGATCGTGCGCACGCCCTGGCCTTCGCAGCCCGGGCAGCGGCCGCCGTTCGCACCGCCGGTGTTGAACGAGAAGCGGCCGGCCGAGTAGCCACGCGCCTTGGCCTCCAGCGTCTCGGCGAACAGCTTGCGGATCGCGTCCCAGAAGCCGATGTAGGTGGCCGGGCAGGAGCGCGGCGTCTTGCCGATCGGCGTCTGGTCGACCTCCAGCACGCGGTCGACCGAATGCCAGCCCTCGACGGACTCGCAGCCCACCGGCGCCGACTTGCCGCGGCTCGACACCAGGGCCGCCACGCTGGCCAGCAGCACGTCGCGCGCGATCGTGCTCTTGCCCGAGCCGCTGACGCCCGTGATGGCCACGAGGCGCTGCAGCGGCACGCGCACCGGCATGCCCTGCAGGTTGTGCAGCTTCGCGCCGAAGATCGTGACGTGCGTGCTGGCACCCGCGTCGTCGGCCGCGAACGCCACCTCGCGGCGCGGCTGCATCGGGTGCGTCATCGGGTGCGCGAGCGCGCGGCCCGTCACCGACGCTGGGTTGGCCGAGAGGTCGGCGGCCGTGCCCGCGGCCACCAGCTGGCCGCCGCGCTTGCCGGCGCCGGGGCCGATGTCGATCAGGTGGTCGGCGCGGCGGATGGTGTCCTCGTCGTGCTCCACCACCACCAGCGTGTTGCCCTGCGAGCCCAGGCGCGCGAGCGCGTCCAGCAGGATGCGGTTGTCGCGCGGGTGCAGGCCGATCGTGGGCTCGTCCAGCACGTAGCACACGCCCTGCAGGTTCGAGCCCAGCTGCGCCGCAAGGCGGATGCGCTGCGCCTCGCCGCCCGAGAGCGTGGGCGCCGCGCGGTCCAGCGTCAGGTAGTTCAGGCCCACGTCCTCCAGGAAGACGAGGCGGCTGCGGATCTCGCTGATGACGTCGCGCGCGATGTCGGCGTCGCGGCCCGACAGCCGCAGGGTCTCGACCCACTGGCGCACGTCGGTCACGGCCCACTGGGCGACGTCGGTGATCGCGCGGTCCTCGAACTTGATCGCGCGCGGCGCGGGCGCCAGGCGGGCGCCGTGGCACTCGGGGCAGGCGGCGTCCTCCAGCTCCTCGGCGTCGGGCTCCTTCGTGATGAAGGCCTGCTCGCGGCCACGCTCGTTGTCGTCCTGCACGGAATCGTCGAACTGCGCGCGCTGCTCGCGCGTCAGCGCCAGGCCCGTGCCGACGCAGTGCGGGCACCACCCGTGCTTGCTGTTGTACGAGAACATGCGCGGGTCGGGCTCGCCGTAGCTGGTGCCGCAGGTCGGGCACGCGCGCTTGGTGGAGAACACCTTCACCGTGCCGATGCCCAGCGTCGAATGGCCCAGCTCCATGGCCTCGGTCAGGCCATCCAGCGGCGCGAGCAGGTGCATCACGCCCTTGCCGATGTCCAGCGCCTTGGCCAGCATCGCGCGCAGCTCGGCCTCGCGCTCCGGCGCGATGACCAGGTCGCCCACCGGCAGCTCCAGCGTGTGCTCCTTGAAGCGATCCAGGCGCGGCCACGGGTCAACCTTCAGGAATTCGCCGTCCACGCGCAGGTGCGTGTGGCCGCGGGCCTTGGCCCACTTGGCGAGGTCGGTGTAGACGCCCTTGCGCGCCACGACCAGCGGCGCGAGCAGGCCCACGTGCCGGCCGCGGTAGTCGCGCAGCAGCTGTGCGGCGATGCTCTCGACGCTCTGCGGCCGCACGGGGCTGCCGTCGTTGACGCAGTGCTGGATGCCCAGCTTGACCCACAGCAGGCGCAGGAAATGCCAGACCTCGGTCGTCGTCGCCACCGTGCTCTTGCGACCGCCGCGCGACAGCCTCTGCTCGATGGCCACGGTCGGCGGAATGCCGTACACCGCATCCACCTCCGGCCGGCCGGCGGGCTGCACGATGCTGCGCGCATAGGCATTCAGCGACTCGAGGTAGCGCCGCTGGCCCTCGTTGAACAGGATGTCGAACGCGAGCGTCGACTTGCCCGAGCCCGACACGCCCGTCACCACCGTGAACTTGCCGCGCGGGATGTCGACATCGACCGACTTCAGGTTGTGTTCGCGCGCATTGACGATGCGGATCGCCTCGTCGTTCACCGCGCCCGAGGCGCGACGGCGGCGGCTCACCAGCGACTGCAGGCTCGGGCCGTCGCGCGTCGTGTCGCGCTCGACCTCGGCCGCGGCAAAGCGCGCGTGCTTCTCGCGCGCCTCGCGTGCGGCCTGCGCCGGCGCATAGCGCTCCAGGCCCAGCGTCTCCTCGTAGTCGCGCAGGGCGCGCCCGGTGTGCGAGCGCGGGTTGGCCTTCAGGTCCTCCGGCGTGCCCACGCCCACCAGCTCGCCGCCGGCCTCGCCACCTTCGGGGCCCAGATCGACCAGCCAGTCGGCCGAGCGGATCACGTCGAGGTTGTGCTCGATGACGATCAGCGAATGCCCCGCGTCGAGCAGCCGGCGCAGCGAGCGCATCAGCTTGGCGATGTCGTCGAAGTGCAGGCCCGTGGTGGGCTCGTCGAACAGGAACAGCGTGCCCTTCCTGGCCGCCGGTTGCTGCGGGCCCTGCGCGGCCTCGGCCAGGAACCCGGCCAGCTTCAGGCGCTGCGCCTCGCCGCCCGACAGCGTGGGCACCGGCTGGCCCAGCTTCACGTAGTCGAGGCCGACGTCGACGATGGGCTGCAGGCGGCGGATGACCTCGCGGTCGTCGACGAACAGCTGCACGGCCTCGCTGACGGTGAGCTCGAGCACGTCGGCGATCGACAATTGGCGGTCGCGCCGCACCAGGCGCGCGTCCAGCATCTCGGCGCGGAAGCGCTTGCCGTCGCAGTCGGGGCAACGCAGGTACACGTCGGACAGGAACTGCATCTCGACATGCTCGAAGCCCGAGCCGCCGCAGGTCGGGCAGCGGCCGTCGCCGGCGTTGAAGCTGAACATGCCGGCGCCGTAGTTGCGCTCCCTGGCCACCGGGCTGTCGGCGAACAGCTTGCGGATCTCGTCGAAGGCGCCCACGTAGCTCGCGGGGTTGGAACGCGCCGTCTTGCCGATGGGGCTCTGGTCGACGAACACCGCATCGGCGAGATGGTCGGCACCGAGCAGGCGGTCGTGCGCGCCGGGCGTCTCGGTGGGCTTGCCGAAGTGGCGCTCGAGCGCGGGAAACAGCACGTCCTGCATCAGCGTGGACTTGCCCGAGCCGGAGACCCCGGTGACGACGACGAGCCGCTGCAGCGGGAACTCGACGTCCACGCCGCGCAGGTTGTGCTCGCGCGCGCCCTGCAGCACGAGCCGCGGCGTCGAGTCGACGACCGCGCGCCGGATGCCCATGCCGACCTGCTTGCGCGCACCGAGGTAGGCGCCGGTC
>DATCRO010000741.1:0-8233 GCA_036569025.1 Burkholderiaceae bacterium | reverse complement strand
GTTCGGCGGCAAGCCGCTGGAGTGGGAGCGCAGCGGCGGCAAGGTGGTCGGCGTCTACACGCCCAACTGGCAGCCGGCGGCGCTGGTCGACGCGCTGCACGGCGACAGCGTCACGCACGTCGTCTACGCGTTCCTGCACGTCTGTGGCCCGGGCCAACTGCCCGAGGACGCGCCCAAGTGCGTGGGCAAGGCGGACTACCAGATCGCCACCTCGGCGATCGACGACACCTTCAACGACGCCTTCGCCCGCCTCAAGGCGCGCGCGCCGCACGTGAAGGTGGTGGCCTCGGTCGGCGGCTGGGGCGGTTCCGACCCGTTCTTCCACATCGCCGACGACGCCGCGCCGCGGGCCGCGTTCGCGAAGTCCGCGGCCGACTTCCTGCGCACGCATCCGGCCTTCGACGGCATCGACATCGACTGGGAGCACCCGACCAACAACGGCTCGGCCAACGGCGTGCAGCTGGGCTCGCCGGCCGACGGCCAGGGCGTGGCCGACCTGATGGCCGCGCTGCGCGGCGCCATGGACACGCTCACCGGCGAGAACGGCCACAAGTACATCCTCACCGCCGCGATCAACTGCGAGCACGCAATCGTCGACAAGGTGAACTACCGCGACGCCGCGAAGTCGATGGACTACATCTTCATGATGACCTACGACTTCTACGGCAGCTGGAAGAAGGTGATCGGCAACCACGCCGCGCCGCGCGCCAGCGCCGCTGGCGCGGAGGACGGCCTCGACGTCGCGATCCGCACGATGACCGGCGCGGGCGTTCCCGCCGGCAAGCTGGTGGCGGGCGTGGCGATGTATGGCCGCGGCTTCACGGGCGTCGCCAGACCGGCCCCCGGCCACGGCTTCACCGGCGAGGCGCACACCGGCACCTATCCGGCGCCCGAAGGCGCCAGCGACTGGCGCGAGCTCGCAGCGCGCTACGTCGACCGCCACGGCCGGGGGCTGCACGGCTACCAGGCGGTCTTCGATCCGCAGACGCACGCCTGGAACCTCTACAACGCGCACAACAAGCTCTTCATGGGCTACGACGACCCGCGGGCAGTGATCGAGAAGGGCCACATGGCGCGCGAGGCCGGTCTGGCCGGGGTGTTCGCCTGGGAGCTGTCGCAGGACAACGGCGACATCCTCAATGCGATGAACTACGGCGTGGGCAACCAGCTCCTTCAGCCTTGAAACATCGGCCCTAGCTCGCGCCTGGCCGCGTCGATGAAGGCCCGCGTGCGCGCCGGCAGCAGCCGGGCGTGCGGATAGACGATGCTCACCGGCTGGCGCGGCGGCTCGTGCTCGGCCAGCACCACGCGCAGGCGGCGCTCGTGCAGCGCGTCCTGCACCTGGTACGAGAAGAACTGGCCGAAGCCCGCGCCCTGCTCGCAGGCCAGCAGCGCGGCGCCGGCGTGGTTGAAGTCGAGCGGCCCGTCGACCGGCACGTGCAGCCGGCGCCCGCCGTCCTGGAAGGCCCAGCCCGGGCGGAGCGGTCCCGCGAGCCGCACGCAGGGCCGACCGCGCAGCTCCGTCGGATGCTTCGGCGTGCCGTTGCGGCGCAGGAACGCCGGGCTCGCCACGACCATCTGCCGCACCTCGCCGAGGCGGATCGCCACCAGCGACGAGTCCTCCAGCGCGCCGATGCGGATGCCCACGTCGACCCCTTCGTCGACCAGGTCGACGAAGCGATCGAGCAGCTGCACGCTGCAGCGGATGCGCGGGTTGGCGGCGACGAAGCGGGTGACGAAGTCGGCCACCACGCGCTGGCCCAGCAGCACCGGCGCGGTGATCGCGAGCTGGCCGCGCGGCGCCTGCGTCTCGTCGGCGAGGCTCGCGTCGGCCTCGGCGACGGCGGCGAGGATGTCGCGGCTGCGCGCCAGGTACTGCAGGCCCTCCTGCGTCAACGCCAGGCGCCGCGTGGTGCGCTGGAACAGGCGTGCGCCCAGATCGGCCTCCAGCGCCGCGAGGCTGCGCACGACGGCGGGCAGCGACATGCCCAGCGCCGCCGCCGCGGCGGTGAGGCTGCCGTCGTCGGCGATCTGCACGAAGGTCTTCATGGCGCGGAGCTTGTCCATCGCGCCATATTAATCCGCCATGCGCAACAAACCTCTGCGACCAGCGGCGTTTACTGCGTCGCATGACGCGGCGATGATCCGGTCCCCACGTCGACACGGAGGGCCGCATGGCCGGAACCCAGCATCTTTGGTTGTTCATCGTCTCGGGGCTGCTGCTCAACATCACCCCGGGGCCCGACTCGCTGTTCATCATGGCGCGCAGCGCGTCGCAGGGCTGGCGGGCCGGCGTCGTGGCGTGCTGGGGTGTCGGATCGGGCGTGTTCGTGCACGTGTTCGCGGCGGCGCTGGGGCTGTCGGCGCTGCTGGCGACGTCGGCGATGGCGTTCGCGGCCGTCAAGATCGTCGGCGCGGCGTACCTCGTGTGGATCGGCATCGGCATGCTGCGGGCGCGCAGGGCCGCCGGCGCGGCGCCTGCCGTCGATGTCGCGCCCCGCGCGATCCCGTATCGCCAGATCTTCCGCCAGGGCTTCCTGACCAACGTGCTCAATCCGAAGGTGGCGCTGTTCTTCCTCGCGTTCGTGCCGCAGTTCATCGCCCCGGACGCGGCGTCCAAGCCGCTCGCGTTCGTGCTGCTGGGCGCGATCTTCGACTTCAACGGCATGCTGTGGTGCCACGCCCTCGCGCTGTTCACGGCGTTCGCCAGCCGCCAGCTGCAGGTGGGTGCGGCCGTCGCGCGCTGGCTGAACCGGGCGATCGGCGCGATGTTCCTGGCGCTCGGCGTGCGGCTGGCGCTGGCGACGCGCTGAAGGCGGCATGATGACCACCCTCGTGAACATCGCCATCGTCGGCGACCGCGACGACACGATCGCCGCGCACCGCGCGATCCCGCTGGCGCTGGCCCACGCGGCCTCGGCCCTGGACGTGGCTCTCGTGTTCGACTGGCTGGCCAGCGACGCGATCCTCGACGCCAGCCGCCTCGCGGGCTACGACGCCTTCTGGGTCGCGCCCGGCAGCCCGTACCGCAGCCTCGACGGCGCGCTGCGCGCCATCGGACACGCCCGCACCACCGGCCGGCCGTTCCTGGGCACCTGCGGCGGCTTCCAGCACGCGGTGCTCGAGTTCGCGCGCCACGTGCTGGACTGGCCCGACGCGATGCATGCCGAGAGCGACCCGGGTGTCGGGCGGCCGGTCATCGCGGCGCTGGAGTGCTCGCTGGTGGAAGCGCGCGGCAGCGTCACGCTCGCGCCTGGCAGCCGCATCGCGCGAGCCTACGGCGGACTGGCCGCGCCGACGATCTACCGGTGCCGCTACGGACTGAACCCGGCGTTCCGCGCCGCGTTGACGTCCGGCCCGCTGCGTGGCACTGCCGAGGACGAGCACGGCGACCTGCGTGCCGTCGAGCTCGACGGCCACCCGTTCTTCGTCGCGACGCTGTGGCAGCCCGAGCGCGCGGCGCTCGAAGGCCAGCGCGTGCCGCTCGCCGAAGCCCTCGTCACCGCGGCGCGCGCCGCCTGAAAGCCCGACCATGGCCCATGTCCACACCGCCCTGATCCGCTGGGAAGCCGGCGACGCCGACTTCCTGGGCAAGCGCTACAGCCGCGCCCACACCTGGACCTTCGACGGCGGCGCCGTCGTGCCCGGCTCGTCGTCGCCGCTGGTGGTGCCGCTGCCGATGTCCGACGCCCGCGCCGTCGACCCGGAGGAGGCCTTCGTCGCCGCGCTCTCCAGCTGCCACATGCTGTGGTTCCTCGACCTCGCGTCGCGCGCCGGCATCGCCATCGGCAGCTACGAGGACGCCGCCGAAGGGCACATGGGCCGCAACGCCGACGGCAAGCTGGTGGTGGACGTCGTGACCCTGCGCCCGCGCACGCGCGTGACGGGCGCGCGCGTGCCCGACGCCGCGGAACTGGCGGCCCTGCATCACCGGGCGCACGAGGAATGCTTTCTCGCGAACTCGGTGCGCTGCGAGATCCGCTGCGAGCCGTCGATGGAATGACCTGCGGGCCCCCCGATGCCGGAGGGGTCTGGCCTCTCCTCACGTCGCCGCTGCGTCCTGGCCAGCCGCGACGATGCCGTCGGCGACGCGAGGCGAAGGCCTGACCCCGATCCCCACCATCGATCGAGGTCAGGCCTTCGCCTCGACATCGCGGACGTCCTCACAGCTGACGAGCCGAAAATGGCGCGATGCCGAGGAGAGGCCAGACCCTTGCGCGAGCAGGCGTGCGCGGAAACGAAAAGGGCGCGATTCGCATCGCGCCCTCGTCTTCGCGAGCGGGCGGCGCTCTAGCCGATACGCTTTCCGCTGTCCCCGTCGAACAGGTGCGACGCCTCGGCGGCCCACTTCACGTGCACGGCGTCGCCCACCTTGGACGTCATGTAGCCCGGCACGCGCAGCGTCAGCATGCCCACGGCCGTGTCGACGGTGGCGTAGGTCTCGGGGCCCGTCGGCTCGGTGAAGTGCATCGTGCCGGGGATGCCGTCGGACGACAGCTGCAGCGCCTCCGGGCGCAGGCCGTAGGTGAGCTTGGCGGTGGCGTTCTTCTGCAGCGCGTCGCGTTGCGCGGCCGTCAGCGGCAGGTCGACGCCGTTGGCGGCGATGCCCGCGCCGGCGCGCACGGCCGGGATCATGTTCATCGCGGGCGAGCCGATGAACTCCGCGACGAACTTGGTGGCCGGGCGCGCGTAGATGTCCTCGGGCGTGCCGAACTGCTCCACCTTGCCGCCGCTCATCACGGCGATGCGGTCGCCCAGCGTCATGGCCTCGACCTGGTCGTGGGTGACGTAGACCGTCGTCGTCTTCGTGCGCTGGTGCAGCAGCTTGATCTCGGCGCGCATCTCCACGCGCAGCTTGGCGTCGAGGTTGGACAGCGGCTCGTCGAACAGGAACAGCTTCGGGTCGCGCGCCAGCGCCCGGCCCATGGCCACGCGCTGCCGTTGGCCGCCCGAGAGCTGGCCCGGCTTGCGATCGAGCAGCTGCGTGATCTGCAGCATCTTGGCCACGCGCTGCACGGCCTCCTCGCGCTTTTCCTTGGGCACCTTGCGCATCTCGAGGCCGAACGCGATGTTCTGCGCCACGTTCATGTTCGGATAGAGCGCGTAGCTCTGGAACACCATCGCGATGTCGCGGTCCTTCGGCGCCTCGTAGGTGACCTCGCGCTCGCCGATGCTGACCGAACCGTCGGTGGGCAGCTCCAGGCCCGCGATGATGTTCAGCAGCGTGGACTTGCCGCAGCCCGAGGGGCCCACCAGGATCAGGAATTCACCCGCGTCGATATCGATGTCGATGCCCTTGAGGATCTCGACGTGTCCGAAAGTCTTGCGTACGTTGGCGATCGTCAGCGCACCCATCTCATCATCCCTTCACCGCGCCGGCCGTCAGGCCGCGCACGAAATACTTGCCAGCAACCACGTAGACGAACAGCGTCGGCAGCGCAGCGATGAGCGCCGCGGCCATGTCCACGTTGTATTCCTTGACCGAACTGGTCGTGTTCGCGAGGTTGTTCAGGCCGACGGTGATCGGCTTGGAATCCGCGCCCGAGAAGACCACCCCGTAAAGGAAGTCGTTCCAGATGTTGGTGAACTGCCAGATCAGCGTGACGACCAGGATGGGCGTCGACAGCGGCAGCACCACGCGCCACAGGATGCGCCAGAAGCCGGCGCCGTCCAGCATGGCGGCCTTGATCAGCTCGTCGGGCAGGCCGACGTAGTAGTTGCGGAAGAACAGCGTGGTCGACGGGATGCCGGCGAGCACGTGCATCACGATAAGGCCCACGATGGAGCTGGCGATGCCGAAGTAGCCCAGGATCTGCGACATCGGCAGCAGCACCACCTGCATCGGCATGAACACGCCGAACAGCAGCATCGCGAACATCACCTCGCTGCCCTTGAAGCGCCACTTGGACAGCACGTAGCCGTTGACGATGCCCAGCGAGGTGGAGATCGCCACCGCCGGCACCACCATCGACACGCTGTTCATGAAGAACGGCTTCAGGCCGCCGCAGTCGGTGCCCGTGCAGGCCTGGTTCCAGGCCTTGCCCCAGGAGGCGAAGCTCGGGTGCGACGGCAGGTCCATCAGGTTGCCGCCGCGGATCTGGTCCATGTCCTTGAGCGACGTGACGATCATCACGTACAGCGGAGTCAGGAACCAGACCGCGAAGACGACCAGCACCGTCCACAGGACGACGCGGTGCCAGGTGAGGGAGCTCGGCGGCCGGTTCACTTCTTGGTCCTCAGTTCGGAATACAGGTAGGGCACGACGATGGCGGCCACGGTGGCCAGCATGATCTCGGCGCTCGCGGCGCCCATGGCGACCTGGCCGCGCGAGAACGACATCGCGTACATGAAGGTGGCGGGCAGGTCGGTCGAGTAGCCCGGGCCGCCGGCGGTCAGCGCGATCACGAGGTCGAAGCTCTTGATCGCCAGGTGGCTCACCACCATCAGCGTGCTGAAGAACACGGGCCGCAGCGACGGCACGACGATGCGCCAGTAGATGCGCGGCAGGCTCGCGCCGTCGATCTGCGCGGCCTTGATGATGGAGTCGTCGATGCCGCGCAGGCCGGCCAGGAACAGCGCCATCACGAAGCCCGAGGCCTGCCAGATGCCGGCGATCACGATGCAGTAGATCGCGTGCTCGTCATCCACCAGCCAGTCGAAGGTGAAGTTCGTGAAGCCCCAGCTCTGCACCAGGTGCTCGATGCCCAGGCCCGGGTTCAGGATCCACTTCCAGGCCGTGCCGGTGACGATGAACGAGATCGCCATCGGGTACAGGTAGATCGTGCGCAGCACGCCCTCGCCGCGGATCTTCTGGTCCAGCAGGATGGCCAGCAGCAGGCCCAGCACCATCGAGCCGCCGATGAACAGCACGCCGAAGATGCCCATGTTCCTCAGCGCCACGTGGAAGCGGTCGTTGTCGAACAGGTCGGTGTAGTTGGAGAAGCCGACGTAGTCGTAGTTCGGCAGCATGTGCGACGCGGACAGCGACAGGTAGCCGTTCCACGCGATCAGGCCGTAGATGAAGAAGAACGACAACGCGAAGCTGGGCGCGACGACCAGCTTCGGCAGCCAGGAGGCGCTGGGGACTTTGGGTCGGGACATTTAAGCGACGAGGCTCTCGTTACGCGGTCGGGGCGGGGCGTGGACGGCAGCGTTGCTGCCGGCAAGGGCCGAACCCGAGAAGGCTGGAGGCTGGCCGGGGACCGCAGCCCGGGGAGCCCGAGAATCCGTGAGCGAGCCCGGCGCGGGCCGCGTTCGCTCACGGATTCTGAGTGCAAAAGCCAGCAAGTGCAAAAAAAGCGCCACGCGCGCAATCCGCGTGGCGAATGCCCTTGGGAGGAGAAGAAGGCGGCCGCCGCGGGGCGGCCGCCTCGTCGATCACTTCGTCTTGGAAGCCTTCAGGATCTCGGCCTGGGCATCCTTGGCCGTTTCCTTGTCGTCGTTCCAGAACTTGCTGACGGCGTCCTTGATGGCGCCTTCGGCGGCCGGCGGGACGGCCATGCTGTGGGCGATCGACGGCAGCAGCGTGTTGGCCTTGGACGAGGCCACGAAGTCCTTGTTCGATTCCTTGGCGCAGTCGTCGAACTTGTCGAGCTTGACGTCGAGGCGAACCGGGATCGAGCCCTTGTTCAGGTTGAACAGCTCCTGGAACGACGGCGACATGATCGCCTTGGCCAGGTCCTTCTGCGCCTTCTGGTTGGCCGGATCCTTCAGCTGGAACATCGCGAACGAGTCGATGTTGAAGGTGTAGTCCTTGGCCGTGCCCGGGGCCGGCGAGCAGACGAAGTCCTTGCCCGGGACCTTGCCGGCGGCGAGGAACTCGCCCTTGGCCCAGTCGCCCATCAGCTGCATGCCGGCCTCGCCCTTGATGACCATCGCGGTGGCCAGGTTCCAGTCGCGGCCCGGGGCGTTCTTGTCGATGTAGCCGTGGATCTTCTTGTACGTCTCCAGCACCTTGATCATGGTCGGGCTGTTGATCGCGGCCGCATCGAGCTTGACCAGCGCGTTGCGGTAGAAGTCGGCGCCGCCGACGCCCATCGCGACGTCTTCGAACGTCGTGAAGTCCTGCCAGTTCTGGCCGCCGTGGGCCAGGGGGATGATGCCCGCGGCCTTGAGCTTGTCACCGGCGGCGAAGAACTCGTCCCAGGTCGTCGGGACCTTGGCGCCGGCCTTCTTGAACGCTTCCGGGTTGGCCCACAGCCAGTTCACGCGGTGCACGTTGACCGGCGCGGCG
>DATCRO010000740.1:0-7825 GCA_036569025.1 Burkholderiaceae bacterium | reverse complement strand
GGTCGTGCCGGTGCCGCTGCAGCCGCCACCCCAGCCACCGAAGGTGTAGTCGGCCGCGGGCACGGCCGTCAGCGCCACCACCGTGTTGGTGGCGAGCTCGGTGCTGCACGTGGCGGTGCTGCACGAGGCGCCGTTCGTGGTGGACGTCAAACTGCCGGAGCCCACGTTGTTGAGGGTCAGCGTCTGCGTGCCGGGCGCCGGCGTCGGGGCCGGCGTGGGCGAGGGGGTCGGGGAAGGCGTCGGCGTGACGCTCTGGGGGCTGGCGCCGCCGCCGCAACCGGCGAGGGCGAAGAGCACGCCCAGCGTCGCCATGGCGCGGGCGCGGTTGCGTGGAGAGTTCTGGGTCATCCGGCCATCTTTCATCGTTGTCGTCCTTGCCACTCGGCAACCACCCTCATGTGCCGGGGCCCCTGCGTGCCACAGACCGCGGGATTGTCCGGTGTGCCCGGCCGGTAATCAATCGCGGCGCGGCCATGGACGTGTCCAGACGTGTCAGCCGTGAGCAAAAAAAGCGGCCGCCCGTTGCCGGGCGGCCGCTTCACGCTCTGACCTGGTGCGTCAGTTCGCCGCGTAGGCGCCGATGTCGGACGGCGAGCCGCGGGTCACCAGGCCGGTGAAGTCCGTCGTCACGCTCATGCCCGAGGGCAGGCCCTGCGTGGCGGCGCGGCGCGCCGGCGACGTCGACTGCGTCTGGAAGTTGCTGGAGGTGGCGGCCACGAACAGCGGGTCGGCGGTCAGCGCGCTGATGTCACCGATGGTCGAGGCGGCGGAAGGCGCCTGGCCGTTCGGGAAGTACAGGTTGCGCTTGAAGTTGTAGGTGGTCGTGCTCGCCGCGGTGCCACCGACGTTGGCGAAGTACTGGGTGCCGCTGACCGTCTTCGGGCCGTAGGCGAAGATGTTGTCGAAGAACACGTTGTTCACGCCAGCCTGGGCCGACCAGCCTTCGCTGCGGACGTAGCCGTTGCCGCTGCCCGAGACGGTCGTCATGCAGTTGTACATCGTGTTGTACGCGAACCAGAGCTTCTGGGTCGGCTGCGTCGAGTTGATGCGCAGCGGGGGCAGCGCGGTGCCGATCACGACGTTGTCCCAGATCATGCCGCTGTACGTACCGGCCTTCGTCGACATCTGGTCGTTGAAGTTGATGCCGTACTTGGCCGCGTTCTCGAACCAGTTGTTGTGGATCTTGATGCCGATGAAGCCGGCCCAGGTTCCGCCGTGGGGCATCGGGTAGCTACCGGCGCCGCCCTGGTTGTCGTTGAACTGGATGGCGCTGCCGCCGGTGATGTCGTGCACCCAGTTGTAGCCGACGTCCCAGTTCTGCGCGGTCGTGTCCGCGTAGATGCCGTGGTTCTGCAGGTCGGACAGGCCGGCGATGTTGTGGATGTGGTTGCCCAGCAGCACGTTGCCGTCACCGTGGCCCGAGATGCCCGCGGCGTTCAGGATGGCCGAGGAACCGGCGACCCACGGCCCGATCTCGTTGTTCACCGCGCGCCAGTGGCCGCCGGTGTACTGGAAGTTGATCGGAGCCGCGTCACGGTTGGCGCCGCCGGCGACCTCCATGCGCAGGTTGGAGATCGCGATGTACTCGCCGCTGGTGCCGGCGATCGACGACCACGGGCCCTGGAAGCCGCCGGAGGTGCCGGCCGGGGTCGTGTAGTGCACGTCCTCGATGGCGTTGCCCTTGACCGGGCCCGGGTAGGCGGTGAAGCTGATGTACGCCGAGGGGGTGCCGTTGCGGGCGTACTGGCTGGCGCCGAACTTCATCCAGCTGGAGTCCACGCCGTTCGTGTCCGACCAGTTGCCGCCGCGCAGCACGACCTGGTCGCCGGTGCCCATCGCGAAATAGGCGCCCGTCAGCGTGTTCATGTTCTGCAGGTAGCGGTACGGGTGCGTGATGTCGTTGGCCACCGCGGTCGAGTCGTTGCCGGACAGCGAGACGAACCACACCTTGCCGGCGGTCGGCGTGAAGGTGTTGTTGACGTTGCTGTTCACGCCGTTGACGACGACCTGGATGTTCTGCGCCACGCCGACCTTGGCGCCGCCGAGCGAACCGACCTGGACGGTGATCTGCTGCAGGCCGAGCTTGGCGCCGACCTTGGCGTTGCCCAGGTAGCGGTAGTTCGCGACTTCGACGCCGCCGATGTAGACCTTGGTGGTGGTGCCCATGCCGCTGGCCGCACCGAAGTTCGAGCCGAAGATCGACAGGTAGCCGCCGGCGCCGTTCTCGCCACCGATGGTCGGGGCAGACGTCGTGTCGACGAAGTCTACGACCGGGGCGGTCGTGGCGCCGACCGGAGCAGGGGCCGGGGCCGGCGCGGGGGCAGGCGCGGGAGCAGGAGCAGGAGCAGGAGCAGGCGCGGGAGCCGGGGCAGGCGCGGGGGCCGGAGCCGGAGCCGGAGCCGGAGCGGGGGCAGGCGCGGGAGCCGGAGCCGGAGCGGGGGCGGGAGCCGGCGCGGGGGCCGCGGCCGTCGACTTGAAGTTGGCGGTGATCGTCTCGGTCGCCATCACGCGGGTGTAGCAGGTCGCGGCGGTGCCGGAGCAGGTGCCACCGCTCCAGCCGGCGAAGACATAGCCCTTCAGCGGCGTTTCAGTCAGCGCGATCGCCATGCCGGCCGTCACGTTGGCCGAGCAGGTGGACGACTGCGGAGCGCTCGTGCAGCTGATGTATCCGTAGGGGTCGCTCTGGACGACACCACCCAGGCCTGATTTGACCGTCAGGGTCACGGTGGAGGCCTGCGCGGCGCTGCCGTAGGCGGCGAACGTGGCGAGGGCGGCGAGTTGGACGGCCGACTTCGCGGCGAACTTCATCGAATTCATGGGTGCAGATCCAGGCAACTTCTTTTGGACAGGCTTCCGCCCGCCTTGCGGCGTAGCGATGCGACTCAAAGGCAAGGTGCGGAGGGCCGTGCGACGGGTCGGAGGAGGATTGACCGACCGTGCAGGTCCCGTATGGCGTTGCCGGACTGGCGTCAGGGCGTTGGAAGCCTTGGGGCACGTTGCGTATGCACAGCGTATCGGCAGCCCGAAGCAGGTCGGTAAGGCGCGTTTGCGACACCGTTACAAACGGCCGGGCGATTGCAGCGCGACAGATTTCTCGATGTCGAGCGCCGATTTCAAACTAGGGGGTACCCTAGGGAGCACATCGAACGTTCCCCAAAAATGGGGATTGCGAATGCCCGGCTTCGCGAGAATTTCAGAGGGCAGAGATGCCAAAAAGTTGACACGCCAACGGGTTAGGGAGGCGTCCGCGGCGGCCCGGGTTGTGCTAGCTCGACAGTCGTTGCTTTAGGGCAACGAATGTGCGTTTTGACCAAATGCGTGACGGTCTTGGCAGAAATTCAAGTTACAGGGTCTTACCAATTCCGGCCTTCGAGCTGCCTCCCGGCTGCTCGACAGGACGGTTCAACGGTGCAAATTGGAGTCCTTTGGCGCGCCACTGCGGCAATTTCGAGTCGAGCGCGCGGACCGTGTACGGGTTGTGATCGTGGAACAGCAGGACGTCCCCTGCGATCGGCGGTTCGGCGTCGATGCGCCGCGTCAATGCGTCCACGCCGTCCTGGCGATAGTCGCTGTAGGTCCGGGTCCAATGCACCAGCGTGTAGCCCGCGCGGCACGCCGTGCGGATGGAGCGAAGACTGACTTCTCCCTTGGGCGGACGAAAGAGTCCGGTGTCCAGGCCCGTGGCCTCCCGGATCACGCGCCGGCAGTGCGCCAGGTCGTCGACCAGCGCCGCGTCGTCCAGCGTCGTCATGACCGTATGGTCGTAGCTGTGGCCGCCGATGCCGTGGCCCTCGGCGACGATGCGCCGCGCGACCTCGGGGTGCTTCTCCACCTCGCGTCCCACGACAAAGAACGTCGCGCGCACGCCCGCGCGCGCGAGGACGTCCAGCATGGCCGGCGTGTGCTCGGGATGCGGGCCGTCGTCGAACGTCAGCGCGATGGCGCGCCGGGGTTTGGGCAGGCGCCACAGGAAGCGGTCGGGGAAGATGGCCTGCTGCAGCAGGTCCTTGGACAGGGTTCTAGCGAGCGCCAGCATGGGCGGTCTCCGTGGCGACGGCGGCGAGCACGTCGTGGTTGCGCCGGGCGAGGGCCGGCCAGGTGAGGTGGGCGATCGACGCCGAGATCCGCGCCGCGTCCCATTCGCGCGCCAGCGCCGCGCCGAGCGCCTGGGCCAGCGCCGCGGCATCGCCCGCCGGCACGAGCAGCCCGTTGACGCCGTCGTCGACGAGGTCGGGGACGCCGCCCACGCGGCTCGCGACCACCGGCGTGCCGCTGGCCAGCGCCTCGACGACGACGTTGGGCGAGCCCTCGGCATGGCTCGGCAGCGTCAGGAGGTCGGCCGCGGCGATCCAGTCCGCGACGACCGGCTGCGGCTTCGGTCCGAGGAAGGCCACCCGGTCGGCGACGCCCAGTTCGCGGGCCTGCTGCTCGAGCGTGTCACGCAGCGTGCCTTCCCCGATCAATACCAGTCGAAGGTGAGCGCCTACCGACGAAAATTGCAACAACGTCGACCACGCGCGCAGCAACACGTCCAGCGCCTTGACCGGCACCAGGTGACCCACGAAAAGGACGACCTGGGCATCGTGCGCGATGCCCAGGGCTTGCCGCAGTGCAGCACGCTCGCCGGCGTCGCGCGGACGGAACACCGCGGGGAAGTAGCCGGCACACGGAATGCACCGAACCCCCTCCGCCGGCAATTTCGTGAGCTCCGAGACGGCCGCGGCGAGCGGCGCGCTGACCGCGATGACGCGGCGCGCGGCGCGCAGCGCCCAGCGGATCTGCGGCCGCAGCAGCCACTGGCGCCCACTGATGTTGATGTCGCTGCCATGCGCGGTGGCCACCAGCGGCAGCCCCAGCACCTTGGCGGCGAGCGCGGCGCCGACCACGTCGGGGTAGGCGCAGTGCGCGTGCAGGACGTAGCGGCCGTGGCGCCGCCTGAGCGCGCGCAGCGTGCGCCACGTGCCCAGGAAGTAGGTGAGCCCTGACAGCCAGTGCAGCCCCGGGATCGCCAGGTAGCGCGGGTGCGCCAGCGTCCAGCCGGCGTGGGTTTCGCTGGCGGGCACGGGCTGGGCGTCGCGCCAGGGTCCGATCGGCGGGCGCCGCGGCACGGGGATCACCAGCTCCTGGTCGCAGTCGCCGGCCATCGCGTCGACCAGGTTGCGCAGGAACGGCGTGCGGAACGGGTCGCGCGGGCTCGGGAAGAAGGTGGTGAGCACGACGACGCGCAGCCGGCCCTCGGCGGGGCTGGCCTCGGCGCGCGGCACCGCGGGGCGGGCCGCCGCGGCGACGAGCGGCTCGCCGCCCGTGCTGTTCATCGGGCAGGCTCCGTGCTGCGCATTGCGGTGCGCGCGCCTGCTGGCGGCCGGGCGTCGCTCATCGCACGGTGCGCGCGTGCACGCGCTCATAGAGCCGCTCGTAGCGCTCGATCATCTGGCGGATGTCGAACGTGGACAGCACGCGTTCGCGCGCCGCGGCGCCCAGGCGCGCGCGTTCAGCGCCATCGCGGCACAGCGCCTCGAGGCAGGCGCGCAGCGCGGGCTCGTCGTCGCTGGGGAACAGGCGGCCGTCGACGCCGTCGCGCACGATCTCGCCGTTGCCGCCGACCTCGCTGGCCACCGGCGGTACGCCCGCGGCCATCGCCTCGAGCAGCGTGTTGGACATGCCCTCGCTGAACGACGGCAGCACGAACACGTCGAACGCGGCCAGCACGCGGTCGACGTCGTTGCTGTGGCCCAGCAGGTGCACGCGCGAGGCGATGCCCAGCGACGCGGCCAGCGCCGTCAGCGCGGCGCGCTCCGGGCCCTCGCCGGCGAGCACGAGATGGATGTCCAGGCTGCCGGCGGCGACGGCGCGCAGCAGCAGCGCGTAGTTCTTGACGGCCACCAGCCGACCCACGCTGCCCACCACCAGCGCGCTTTCCGGCACGCCCCATGCCCGGCGCAGCGCCGCGCGGGCGGGCGAGGGCGCGCCGGCGCCCGCGGCGACATTGAAGCGGCTCAGGTCGACGCCGTTGTGCAGCACCTCGACGCTGGCCTCGGGCATGCCGATGTGCTTGACGAGGTCGGTCTTGAGCTGGCCCGAGACCGCGAAGATCGCGTCGGTGTGCCGGCTCATCCAGCGCTGCAGCGCAAAGCGCGCGGGACGGTCGTCGAACTTGCGCCCGTGCTCGCTGTGCACCAGCGCCTGGGCGCGCGCCAGCTTGGCGCCGGCGAAGCCGTAGAAGAAGGGCTCGGCGTTGCGCGTGTGCACGATGTCGGGCCGCAGGCGGCGCAGCAGGCCCGCCAGGCGCAGCGCCAGGCGCGGATCGTTGCCGCCGCGCCAGTGCAGCTCGTGGATGTCCACGCGCGGATCCTCGATGCGGCGGGCGAACTCGCCCGCATGCTTCAGGCAGCACACGGAGGACGCGAAGCGCTCGCGGTCGAGGCGGTTGATGACGTTGACGACCCCGTTCTCGAGGCCGCCGGGTTCCAGGCTCAGGAGAACGTGGAGGACCCGGATCGGCGTCCTGGCGTTCACGCCGCGAGCGCGGACTGGCGCGCCTGAACGTCGAACACCCGGTCCACGCGATCCCAGCGGAAGTCCTGCAGCAGGCGCTCCAGGCGGCCCTCCGTGCGGTGCAGGCTGACGTAATGGCGGAAGCGCGACTTGGCGTCCACGCCGGCCACGCGCGGCTGGCCCGGGTCGATCTCCCACGGGTGCATGTAGAAGATCGCCGGCCGCCGCTCCTCGCGGTTGAAGCGCGCGATGGCCCAGCGCGAGGCCGCGTAGGGCAGCAGGCGGAAGTAGCCGCCGCCGCCGATGGGGATGTTGCGGCCGCCGGCGCGCACGGTGGAGATCGGGATCTCGGTCAGGCCCTCGACCGACGCGTACGGGAAGCGCGGCGCGTCGGGCATGCCGTAGTGGTCGTGGTGCACCGGGTAGACGCTGGAGCTGTAGGCATAGCCGGCGTTGCGCAGGCTGTCGAACGCCCACAGGTTGCGCTTGTCGATCGAGAAGCTGGGGGCGCGGTAGCCGCGCACCTCGACGCCGCCCGCGTCCTCCAGGATGCGCTTGGCGCGAGTGATGTCCTCCTCGAACTCGGCGCGCGTCAGGTCGGTGGCCCGCTGGTGGCCGTAGCCGTGGCTGGCCAGCTCGTGGCCCGCGGCGACGATGCGGCGGATCATCGCGGGATGGCGTTCCGCGATCCAGCCGAGCGTGAAGAAGGTGGCGTGCGCGCCGTTGTCGGCAAAGCGCGCGAGCAGGCGTTCCACGTTGTTCTCGACGCGGCACTCGATCGTGTCCCACGCGCTGCGCGCGATGTAGGGCGCCATCGCGGAGACCTGGAAATAGTCCTCGACGTCGACGGTCAGCGCGTTGACGATCGCGCCGGGGGCGGCGCCTGGTTGCTCGGACGTCATCCGATGGTCTCCATGCCCTTGCGGCTGGTGCGGTACTTGTAGCCCAGCCAGTGGGCCAGCCACTTGGTCACGCGCGCGGTGGCGCCGCCGTCCCAGACGTCGGGGCCGGCGGCCTTGTCGTCCAGGCGGTTGTCGTTGGCGTTGACGACGCGCACGGCGCGCTGCGCGAGCTGCGCGTCCAGGCCCACCGCGACGTCGCAGCGCCCGGCCTGTTCGTCGTCGTCGCCGGCCTCGGGGCCGACGGTCAGCGTGGTGATGCCCAGGGCGCCCGCCTCCTCCAGCAGGTGGCCTTCGGCGCCGCTGGCCAGGCAGCGCGCGTGGCGCAGCAGCGCGAGCATGTCGACGTAGCCGCGGTCACGCACGATGATCACGCCGGCCTGCTCCAGCAGCTGGTCGCAGCCCGAGACGATGACGGCGCGGCGCTCGGC
>DATCRO010000739.1:0-2130 GCA_036569025.1 Burkholderiaceae bacterium | reverse complement strand
GACGACGACTGCGCGCAGGTCGGAGCGCTCGCCGCCCGTTCCGCCTTCGGTAGCACGATGCCGGCGATCATCCCCTGGGCGGCGAGCGCTCCGACCTGCGCGCAGTCGTCGTCATGCCACGGCGTGCCGGCGGCGTTGATGCGCACCAGCAGCCGTCGCCGGTCTTCGGCGGGCAGCGCGGCGAACGCGGCACCCAGTTGGTCGCGCGCTTGAACCTTGCGCTCGGGCGCGACGGCGTCTTCGAGGTCGACGATCACGCCGCCCGCCCCGGTGGCCAGCGCGCGCGCATGGCGCTCGGGCCGGTCGGCGGGCACGAAGAGAAAGGCGCGTGCCAGCGAAAGCAGCGGCGCGCTCACACCGCGCCCGCCTCGCGCAGCGCCGCGATGTCCGCCTCGCTGCGCCCGAGGCTGCGCAGGATGGCGTCGGTGTGCTCGCCTACCGCCGGGATCGGGTCCATGCGGTAGTCGAAGGCGCTCTGGCGCCCTGCCGGCAGCAGGGCCGGTATGTCGCCCGCCGGCGAGCCCACCTGACGCCAGCGCTCGCGCGCCTGCAATTGGGGATGGGCCCACAGGCCGGCCATGTCGTTCATGCGAGCGTTGGCGATCTGCGCGGTGTCGAGCCGCTCCAGCACCTGCGCCGTCGTCAGCGCGCCGAAGGTCTCGAGGATGATGGCGCGCAGCATCTCGCGGTTCTCGTTGCGCCGCGCGTTGCTGTCGAAGCGCGGGTCGGTGGCCAGCGCTGTCTGCAGCAGCACCTTCTCGCAGAAGGTGCGCCATTCGCGCTCGTTCTGCAGGCCCAGCATCACGGTGCCGCCGTCACCCGCGGGGAAAGGACCGTAGGGATAGATGGTCGCGTGCGAGGCGGCGCTGCGCGGCGGCGGTGGAGCGCCGTCGTAGGCGTAGTACATCGGGTAGCCCATCCACTCGGCCAGCGCCTCGAGCATCGACACGTCGATGTGCGAGCCCCTGCCCGTCTTTCCGCGCTGGAGCAGCGCCGCAAGGATGCCGGTGTACGCATACATGCCGGCCGCGATGTCGGCGATGGAGTTGCCCGACTTGCAGGGCTCCTCGGGCGTGCCCGTCACCGAGAGAAAGCCGGCCTCGCTCTGGATCAGCAGGTCGTAGGCCTTCTTGTCGCGGTACGGGCCGTCCTCGCCGTACCCCGAGATGTCGCAGACGATGAGCCTCGGGTGCCTTTCGTGCAGGGCCTGCGCGCCCAGCCCCATGCGCGCGGCGGCGCCGGGCGCGAGGTTCTGCACCAGCACGTCGGCATCGGCCAGCAGCTCCTGCAGCACCGCCAGCGCGGCGGGCTGCTTGAGGTCGAGCGTGAGGCTTTCCTTCGAGCGGTTCACCCACACGAAGTGCGAGGCCTCGCCGGCCACGCGGGCGTCGTAGGCGCGCGCGAAGTCGCCCGCTCCGGGGCGCTCCACCTTGATGACGCGCGCACCGAGGTCGGCGAGCTGCCGCGTGCAGAACGGCGCGGCGATGGCGTGCTCGAGCGAGATGACGGTGATGCCGTCCAGGGGTCTTGTCATGTGTTCTTCCCTCCCCGCTCAGGCCAGCACGGCCGTGGCCTGCATGGTGAGCCAGCCGTCGGCGTCCTCGCCCCACAGATCGAACGTCTTTCCATCGGCGCCCGGCTTGCCGTGCACGCGGAACGGCGCGATGTCGAAGGTCGGGCGCACCGCGCGGAACTCGAAGCGCGCGAGCTGCGCGCCCGGCACGTTGCGGCGCAGCAGGTCGACCAGCAGCGTCGCGATCAGCGGGCCGTGCACGATCAGGCCCGGATAGCCCTCCACCTCGGTGACGTAGCGACGATCGTAATGAATGCGGTGGCCGTTGAAGGTCAGCGCCGAGTAGCGGAACAGCAGCACATCGTCGGCGACGATATCGCGCGACCAGGTGTATTCGCCAGGCGCGGCCTGCGGCGGCGGGTCGTCGCGGTCGAGCGTGGCGGCGAGCGCGCGCCCCGGTGCGGCGGTGATGTCGTCGGCCAGCGTTTCGCTGCGGCCCTGCCAGGCCTGCAGCCTGGCCAGCGCCTCGCTGTCGATGGTGGGAGATGGAGTCTGTGTGTCGTTGCTCATGGGTCTCTTCGTCGTTCAGTCGACCGCGGCGCCGGAGGCCTTGACGA
>DATCRO010000738.1:0-2049 GCA_036569025.1 Burkholderiaceae bacterium | reverse complement strand
GACCCTGCCCCGCTTGAGCAGGAAGTTCCCTGGTCCTGCCACGTGATCGCGGGACGAGGACTTCTGCGACCGATGGCGACGGCTCACATCAGCCCCCGCTCCGCGAAGCTGACCACCGTCCCCGCCCCCACCACCAGGTGGTCCAGCACCCGCACGTCGATCACCCGCAACGCCGACGTCAGCGACTGCGTCAGCACCTCGTCGGCGCGCGACGGCTCCGCCACGCCGGACGGGTGGTTGTGCACGAGGATCGCCGCGCCGGCGTTGAGCAGCAGCGCCTGGCGCAGCACCTCGCGCGGGTAGACGCTGGTCTGCGCCAGCGTGCCGCGGAACAGCTCCTGCATCTCGATCAGGCGGTGCTGCGAATCGAGGAACAGCACGCCGAAGACCTCGTGCGTGAGCGCGCCCAGCCGCAGCGCGACGAAGTCCTTCACTTTCTGCGGCGAGTCGAACACCGGCGCCTCGCGCAACTGCTGGGCCAGCGCGCGCCGCGCGATCTCGCGCACCGCCGCCAGCTCGGCGCGCTGGGCCGGGCCCACGCCGCCGGCACGCGCCAGCTCGGCCGGGGAGGCGTGCAGCAGGCCGGCCAGGCCGTCGAAGCGTTCGAGCAGGCGCTCGGCGCGCTGCAGGACGTTCTGGCCGGCGGCGCCGGTGCGCAGCAGCAGGGCCAGCAGTTCGACGTCGGCGAGCGCCTGGGCGCCCTGGGCCAGGAGCTTCTCGCGCGGGCGGGCGGCGACGGGCATTTCCTTGATCGACATGGCGGCTGGGCGGGCGGGTAAAATCGGGGTTTCGTCCTGGGGAAGGCGCCGCCGCGCATCCCCCGCGCGCCGGCCCGCCCAGTGTCGCGCCCAACCCGGCGGGCCGTGCCCGTCCAACTGCCTGATTTCCCGTGAACATCGTCCAGCCCGACTCGTTCCTGACGTTGCACTACCGCCTCAGCGGCCCCGATGGCGCCGAGGTCGTCAGCACGTTCAACGACAAGCCCGCCACGCTGTCGCTGGGGCAGGGCCAGCTGGCGCCGGCCATCGAGGCCTGCCTGGTCGGCATGGCGGAGGGCGCGCGCATGACCTGGCGCCTGGAGGCGGGCGCCGCGTACGGCGAGCGCAACCCCGACATGCTGCAGCGGGTCAAGCGCAGCCTGCTCGCGCAGCATGGCGATCCGGACGAGCAGTACCGCGTCGGCGACGTGGTCGAGTTCCCCACGCCCGACGGCGCGGGCAAGTTCGCCGGCGTCGTGCGCGAGGCCGGCGACGACTGGCTGCTGTTCGACTTCAACCACCCGCTGGCCGGCCAGCCGGTCACCTTCGAAGCCCAGCTGATCGGGGTGATGTGATGAGCGAAATCCAGGTGGGCACCGTGGGCGAGGACGGCAAGTTCGTCGAGGAAGTGCTGCTGGCGCAGCCGCGCGGCTTCTGCGCGGGCGTCGATCGCGCCATCGAGATCGTCGAGCGCGCGCTCGAGAAGTTCGGCCGGCCGATCTACGTGCGCCACGAGATCGTGCACAACACCTTCGTCGTCAACGACCTGAAGAACAAGGGCGCGATCTTCATCGAGGATCTCGCCGACGTGCCGCCCGGCGCCACGCTCGTGTTCTCGGCCCACGGCGTGAGCAAGGCCGTGCGCGAGGAGGCCGCGCAGCGGGGATTCTCGGTGTTCGATGCCACCTGCCCGCTGGTGACCAAGGTGCACGTGGAGGTCTCGAAGCTGGCGCGCGAGGGCTACGAGTTCATCATGATCGGCCACAAGGGACACCCCGAGGTCGAGGGCACGATGGGCCAGCTGAGCGACGGCATCTATCTCGTCGAGGACGTGCCCGACGTCGCCAACGTGCATCCGAACGACCCCAGCAAGCTGGCGGTCGTCACCCAGACCACGCTGTCGGTGGACGACGCACGCGAGATCCTGGAGGCCGTCAAGGCGCGCTTCCCGCTGATCCGCGAGCCCAAGAAGCAGGACATCTGCTACGCCACGCAGAACCGGCAGGACGCGGTGAAGTTCATGGCGCCCAAGGTCGACATCGTGATCGTCGTGGGCAGCCCCACCAGCTCC
>DATCRO010000737.1:0-5159 GCA_036569025.1 Burkholderiaceae bacterium | reverse complement strand
GGCGGCCGCGAGCGTCTGAGCCTTGTGCTTCTCGTTGGTGGTGGCGATGTAGACGGCGTCGATGTCGTCGCGCGCCAGCAGCGCGTCCAGGCCGGCGTGCGCGTGCGCGATGCCGAAGCGGTCCGCGAACGCGCGGGCCCGCGCCACGTCCGCCGAGGCGACGGCCGCGACCTCGACGCGCGGCTCGAGGCCGAAGCAACCCATCATCGTGGCCGACATCGCCCCGGTGCCGACGACGCCGAAGCGCCAGGTGCGCGCGCCGCTCACGGCTGCGGCTTCCAAGGCGCGGCCGCGAGCGTCCAGGGCTGCGGCTGCACCGGCGCGCAACGCGTCGTCATGTGCTGCACGCCGCGCTCCGCGCGCGAGTTCTGGATGGCCAGCGTCACCTCGTTGAAGTGCAGCGCGAAGTCGGCGCCGAGGCGGCACGGGCGCTTCTCCCGCAGCGACGCCAGCATCTCGGCCGGCCCGAGCGCGAAGTTCATCGACGCGGCGCCACGCCGGCCCACCTTCGGGTCGGTGGCCGTGCCCACGCGCACGCGACGCGCGAACGGGCTGTCGAACTGGCGCCGCCGAACCACGTGGCGCCGGCGCACGCGCACCGGCGCGCCGTTGGCCCAGCACTCGTCGATCTCGATCGTGCCGCGCTCGCCCACGACGCGCAGCGCGTGATCGTGCGGCGCGACGATGCTGCAGGTCAGGCGCCCGACGACGCCGGACTCGAAGAACAGCGTGGCGCAGGACCAGTCCGGCGCGGCCGCGCCGCCCCCGGGCAGCTTGTTCGGGATGACGTCGGCCGACGCCGCCACCACGGTCGTGACGTTGCCGAACATCGCGATCAGCCACGACAGGTAGTAGCCGGCGTGTTCGACGGTGCAGCCCACCTCGAACTCGTCGCGCCAGGGCCAGGGCGCGCCCGATTCGCTCACCCACTTGCGATACGGCGCCGTCGGCACGTAGTCGTCATCGAGCTCGGCGTAGACCAGCAGCGGCCTGCCCGCATCGTGGCGCCGCACGCTGGCCCACAGCGTCTGCGCCGCCTCGCCCAGCAGGCTGCAAGGGGCCGACGTGATCATCAGTCCGCGCTCGCGTGCCAGGTCGACCAGCGTGCGCGCGTCGTCCATGTCGGTGGCCAGCGGCTTCTCGGAATAGACGTGGCGCCCGGCGGCCAGGCAGGCGCGGCTCACCTCGAAATGCGAGCCGGGGTTGGTCAGGTTCAGCACCAGCTCCAGGCCGGGCGCGGCCAGCAGCGCATCCAGCGACGCCGCCGGCGGCACGCCCCAGTGGCTGCAGAACGCCTGCAGGCGGGCCGCGTCGCGGTCGTAGGCGGCGGCGATCGCGATGTGCGGAAAGGTCTTCAGCGACCGCATGTACAGGTCGGCGACGAAGCCGGTGCCGACGATGCCGATGCGCGCGTGGTGGTGGGAAGGTGATTCGTTCATCGACTCGAGGAGGAGATCTGCCGTCCGGGCATGCCTGGGCGCGCCGCGCGATGGAGCGGCGGTCCGGACCCGAGGCGCGACTTGGCAAATGGCGAGCCCGGCCGCAGCGGCCCGGCGCGCCCGGGGGCGGTCGCCGCGGGTGCGGCGCAGTATGCACCAGGGCCCTGGCGGCCAAGGGCAGTGCCTCTCGATGGGCCGGGGATGCCGCGCGCGGCATCACCCGCCCGGCAGCCCGCGCCGGTACTGCACCGCCTCGGCCATGTGCGCCGCTTCGACGTCGGGCGCGCCGGCGAGGTCGGCCACCGTGCGCGCCACCTTGGCCACCCGGTGCAGGCTGCGCGCCGACCAGCCCAGGCGCTCGGCCACCTGTTCCAGCAGCGCGCGCGCCGGCTCGGCCAGCCGCAGGCCGGTCTCGACCTGGCCGGCCGCCAGCAGCGCGTTGGGCGTGCCCTGGCGCGCCAGCTGGCGCTCGCGCGCGGCGTGCACGCGCGCCGCCACGGGCGCGGACGCCTCGGGCGGCGGCGCGTCGCCCGGCGAGGCAGGGGCCCTGGCCGCCGGCAGCAGCTCGGACGGCCGCAGCGCGGGCACTTCGATCTGCATGTCGATGCGATCGAGCAGCGGCCCCGACAGCCGCGCCTGGTAGCGCCGCACCGCCTCGCCGTGGCAGGTGCACTGCCGCCCGCTCGTCGCGAACGCGCCCAGCCACCCACAGGGGCATGGATTCATCGCCGCCACCAGCTGGAAGCGCGCCGGGTATTGCGCCTGGAACGCCGCGCGCGAGATCGTGATGCGGCCCGTCTCCAGCGGCTCGCGCAGCGCCTCGAGCGCGGACCGCGGGAATTCCGGCAGCTCGTCCAGGAACAGCACGCCCGCGTGGGCCAGCGAGATCTCGCCCGGACGTGGCGGCGAGCCGCCGCCCACGAGCGCCACCGCGCTGGCGCTGTGGTGCGGGGCGCGCACCGGACGCTGGCCGAAGCGGCGGGCGTCGAGCCCCTGCGTCGACACGCTCAGCAACGCCGCGCTGGCCAGGGCCTCGGCTGGCGTCATCGGCGGCAACAGGCCCGCCAGGCGCTCGGCCAGCATCGACTTGCCCGCGCCGGGTGGCCCGATCAGCAGCAGCCCGTGCGCGCCGGCGGCCGCGACCTCGAGCGCGCGGCGGGCGCCGGCCTGGCCCTTGACGTCCGCCAGGTCCGCCAGCGGGGGCGGCGCAACGTCGCCGTCCGTCGACGGACCCGGCAGCTCGCGCGCGCCGGCCATCGCGCCGTCACCGGGCAGGAACGCCTGCACGACCTCGCCGAGATTGCGCGCCGAGCGCACGTCCACGCCCTGCACCCGTGCCGCCTCCGCCGCGCTTGCCGCCGGCAGCACCAGCCGGCGCGCGCAGCCGCTCTCGCGCACGGCCAGCGCCAGCGCGAGCGCGCCGCGCACGGGCCGCAATTCGCCGGCCAGCGAGAGCTCGCCCGCGAACTCGCAGCGCGCGAGCCGCGCCGCATCGAGCAGGCCCTGCGCGGCGAGCACGCCCAGCGCGATCGGAAGATCGAAGCGCCCCGATTCCTTGGGCAGGTCGGCCGGAGCGAGGTTCACGGTGATGCGCTGGTTGTGCGGGAACGCAAAGCCGCTCTGCGACAGCGCCGCCCGCACGCGCTCGCGCGCCTCCTTGACCTCGGTGTCGGCCAGGCCCACCAGCGTGAAGCTGGGCAGGCCGTTGGCCAGGTGGACCTCGACGACGACGTCGGGCGCGTGCAGGCCAACGAGGGCGCGGGTGTGGATGACGGCGAGGGTCATGCGGGGCGGCGAAGGTTTGGAAAGAGGGGCCAGAGTTGAGCCTCGCATCGCGGCACGAAGCTGGCGCGCGACTTGCATGGCCCCAATTCGGATCCGGGCGCCAGGCGTGCTCCGGACGGTCTGGCCTGGGCGTCATCCATTGTCGGAGCGCATGGCACGCACCACCGGCGCCCGGGCCGCGGTTTCGGCGCGTTTGGACGCGCCATCGGAGTGCGACCGGCGTGCATGGCCGTCGCGCGGATGCACCGGCTTGGTGCGACTCCGATCCGGGCAAGCGGTCATGCGCGCAGCGGCGTCGCCCGGCGCGCGCCGCACGGCGCCGCCTGCGGTCCGCGGTCCGCAAGCCACCGGACCAAGGCGCGCGCGTCCGCCGCGCATCGCGCGCGCACGCGCGAAGCAGCCTTCGGCGAGCTTGCGAGCTCGACCGCGTGGCACGGAACCTGCGTCAGCGGTGTCCGACAAGAGATCCCACCCACCCACCACATCCAGACCACCGGAGTTTCCTGATGAAGAAAAGCGCGCTTGCCACCGTCGCCGTCCTCGCCGCCATCGGCGCGCCCGCGATCGCCTTCGCCGACGACGCGCCCGCCGGTACCGCACCCGCGGCCGACGCGAGCCCGATCACCTACAACATCGGCGTCGTCTCCGACTACCGCTACCGCGGCATCTCGCAAAGCAAGCTCAAGCCGGCGCTGCAAGGCGGCGTCGACTTCGCGAGCGGCCCGTTCTACGTGGGCACCTGGGCCTCGACCATCGGCTGGGTCAAGGACTCGATGGTGTCGTACAACCGCGCCAACGCGAGCACCCCGGGCTTCGTCCCGGTCGAGGAAAAGGGCGCCCCGGTCGAATGGGACCTGTACGGCGGCACCAAGGGCGACATCATCAAGGACACGCTGTCGTACGACGTCGGCGTGCTCGCGTACGTCTATCTCGGCCAGAAGTTCCACGACATCGGCCTGGCCAACCCGGATACCGGCGAGGTCTACGGCGCGCTGACCTACGGCGTGTTCACGGCCAAGGTCTCGATCAGCGCGACGCCGCTGTTCGGCGTGCCCGACAGCAAGGGCAGCCAGTACTACGACCTGAGCGCGAACTTCGACCTCGGCTCGGGCTTCACGCTGACGCCCGACATCGGCTACCAGAACGTCGCCGGCTCCTACGCCAAGAACCTGGGCCTGCCGAGCTACTCGTACGGCGCGTACTCCGTGACGCTGGCCAAGGACTTCGGCAAGGGCCTGAGCGCGTCGCTGCAGGTCATCGCCACCGACGCCGACAAGACCGACTACGTCACCTCCGGCGGCAAGTTCACCGGCCGCACCGGCGTCGTCGCCGGCGTGAAGTACTCGTTCTGACATCCCGGCCCGGCGCGAACCGGGCCACCCCAGTTCACAAGAACCGGACGCGAGGGCGTCCGCCAGCCTGGAGATGAGACCATGAAGATGGTGACTGCCGTCGTGAAGCCCTTCAAGCTCGACGAAGTGCGTGAGGCCCTGAGCGCCATCGGCGTGCAGGGCATCACGGTGACCGAAGTGAAGGGCTTCGGCCGCCAGAAGGGCCACACCGAGCTTTACCGCGGCGCCGAATACGTCGTGGACTTCCTGCCCAAGGTGAAGATCGAAGCCGCCGTCGACGATTCGCTCGTCGACCAGGTCATCGAGGCCATCGAGCGCTCCGCGCGCACCGGAAAGATCGGCGACGGAAAGATCTTCGTCTCGCCGCTCGAGCAGGTGGTGCGCATCCGTACCGGCGAGACCGGCAAGGACGCCCTCTGAGGCGCCGCGCGACTTCCGCACGTTTCCGACACCACACGCTTCCAACTCCTGAAAGCTCTGCCACCATGAGAAAGCTTCTCGCTTCCCTCGCCCTGGGCCTCGCGGTCCTCGGGTTCTCCGCGACGCCGTCGCTCGCGGCCGACGCCGCGGCCTCGGCGCCCGC
>DATCRO010000736.1:0-11349 GCA_036569025.1 Burkholderiaceae bacterium | reverse complement strand
GCGCTTGGGTTCCAGGAAGATCACCGGGTCGTCGTTCTCGATGCACGAGATCAGCAGGCCCTTGGCGTCGTAGGGGTTGGACGGCATCACCGTGCGCAGGCCGCACACGTGCGTGAACATCGCCTCGGGCGACTGGCTGTGGGTCTGGCCGCCGTAGATGCCGCCGCCGCAGGGCATGCGGATCGTCATCGGCGCCGTGAAGTCGCCCGCAGAGCGGTAGCGCAGGCGCGCCGCCTCGGACACGATCTGGTCGGACGCCGGGTAGAAGTAGTCGGCGAACTGGATCTCGACGACCGGGCGCAGGCCGTACGCGCCCATGCCCACCGCGGCGCCGACGATGCCGCCTTCGGAGATCGGCGCGTCGAACACGCGCTGCTTGCCGTACTTCTTCTGCAGGCCCTCGGTGCAGCGGAACACGCCGCCGAAGTAGCCCACGTCCTGGCCGAAGATGACCACGTTGGGGTCGCGCTCCAGCATCACGTCCATGGCCGAACGCAGCGCCTGGATCATCGTCATCGGGGCGGTCGGGCCTTGGGGCTGGGCCGCCAGAGTCTTCTTGTCTTGCATTTCCATGATCAGAGTCCTTCACGGGCGAGCGAAGCTCGTCCGCTGAATGGGCAGCCGGCGCGCGCGCGGCCGCTCCGGAGCAAGCCGGCCAGCCCCTCGGGGGCGGCGAGTGCAGCGAGCGGGGCCTTCATACCCCCAGCTCCTGGCGTTGGCGACGCAGGTGTTCCGGCATCTCCTTGTAGACGTCCTCGAACATCGAGGCGGCGCTCGGGATGCGGCCGTCGTTGAGCGTGCCGTAGGACTCGGCCTCCTTCTGCGCGGCGGCCACCTCGGCCTCCAGCGCCTTCTGCACCTCCTCGTGCTCGGCCTCCGACCAGCAGCCGCGCTTGATCAGGTGCTGCTTGAGGCGGCCGATCGGATCGCCCAGCGGGAAGCGCGTGGCGTCGTCGGCGGGGCGGTACTTGCTGGGATCGTCGGACGTGGAGTGCGGGCCGGCGCGGTAGGTGACCCACTCGATCAGCGTCGGGCCGAGGTTGCGGCGCGCGCGCTCGGCGGCCCACTTCGAGGCGGCGTAGACCGCCAGGAAGTCGTTGCCGTCCACGCGCAGCGAGGCGATGCCCGAGCCCACGCCGCGCGCGGCGAAGGTGGTGTGCTCGCCGCCGGCGATCGCCTGGAACGTCGAGATCGCCCATTGGTTGTTGACGACGTTCAGGATGACCGGCGCGTTGTAGACGTGCGCGAAGGTCAGCGCGGTGTTGAAGTCGGACTCGGCGGTGGCGCCGTCGCCGATCCAGGCGGACGCGATCCTGGTGTCGTTCTTGATGGCCGAGGCCATCGCCCAGCCCACGGCCTGGATGTACTGCGTGGCGAGGTTGCCCGAGATCGAGAAGAAGCCCTTGGCCTTGACCGAGTACATCACCGGCAGCTGGCGGCCCTTGAGCGGATCGCGCTCGTTGGACAGCAGCTGGCAGATCATGTCGACCAGCGGATAGTCCCGGACGATCAGCAGGCTTTGCTGGCGGTATGTGGGAAAGCACATGTCGCCTTCTTCCAGTGCCAGCGCGTGGGCCGAGCCGATGGCCTCCTCGCCGAGCGACTGCATGTAGAAGGACATCTTCTTCTGGCGCTGGCCGATGAGCATGCGCGCGTCGAAGATGCGCGTCTTCATCATGGCCTTCATGCCGGTGCGCAGCAGCTCGTCGCTGACCTCCGGGGCCCAGGCGCCGACCGCGTTGCCGTCGTCGTCCAGGACGCGCACCAGCGAGAACGCGAGGTCGTTGGTGGATCTCGGATCCGTGTCCACCGGCGGGCGGCGGACCTCGCCGGCCGGCGAGACGTGGAGGTACGAGAAGTCGGTCGCGCAGCCCGGGCGCCCCGTGGGCTCCGGGACGTGCAGACTCAAGGGGTCGTGCTGGGTCATCGGCTGAATGCTCCGCGCCCGCGGTGGCGGGCGCCAAAGATAGCTGCGAATCGACAGGTCGCGCGGTGGGTGTGCCGCGGCCGGCCGGAACAGGGCGAGCGCCGACGGGGTCACCGTGGCGGTTCGCAGCCGACAGCGTACCTGATTTCGAGCCCCGGGCCGCTGGCGAAAATCACGATTCCCTGACCGTGCGGTCGGTTTTTGGACGGGGTTTCCCCCCGTGCGCACCTCAGCGCGCGCAGGCGAGCGTGAGCGCCTGCACCGGCCTGCCGTACGGCCCGTCGGTGGCGACCGCCACCCAGTGGCGCGCCGCGCCGGCCTCGGGGGCGGCGCTTGGCGAGAAGCGCAGCGTCGCCGCCTGGCGGCCGGCCAGAGTCCACGGCAGCAGCTCGCGCACGACCGCGTCCTGCCGCAGCGTCGCGCCACGGTTCTCGCCTGCGCCCACCTGGGTGCGCAGCCCGTCGTCGACCACCGCCACATAGCCCGACAGGGCCGCCGGCGCGCCGGGGCCGGGCGTCACCGTCAGCGAGAGCCCGCCGTCGTCGCGCGCCAGCGCCAGCGCGACGGTGGCGAGCGCGCGCGACTGCAGGGCGGTCGCCGGCAGCGTGCTCCAGGCCGGCGCGTCACGGCTGTCCAGGATCACCTGCGGGGTATAGGCGAAGCGCGCTCCGCTGGTGCGTTGCGACGCGTTCTGGCGCTGCGTGAACAGCGCCTGGGCGAAGCGATCCTTCCAGCCGAGGTAGTCCCAGTAGTCGACGTGGAATGCGAGGGCGACGACGCCGTCGCGGCCGTTCAGGGCGCCGAGCCAGCGCTCGGCCGGCGGGCAGGAACTGCAGCCCTCGCTGGTGTAGAGCTCGACGACGGTGGGCACCGTCGGGCCGGATCGCGCGGCGCACGCGGCCGCGGCCGCGGCCGTCGAGGGCTGCGCCGACAGGCCGGCCGCAACCGCGACGGCGGCCAGGCAGGAAGGGGCGAGGCCGCGGCGCGGCGTCGAGGCGGGCAGGAGGTGCGTCATGGCGTGGCGCCGGGAAGGGGGCGTGCGGGCGAGGATAGTCCTTCGTCGCGCGGCGCGGGCGATTCCTTTCAACGTGGCGGGAAAGTCCGGGACCGGGAATTGCTACGCCCCCCGGCCATCTCTCCAAACTTCCGATCCGAGCCACCATGCTTCCGATGCTCAACCCCCGCCAGATCAACCTGCTGTTCAAGACCGCCGCCGGCGAGCCCGAACCCGCCACGGCCCAGGCCCGGCGCGAACTGGCCGAACTGCGCCAGCTCGGCCTTCTGTCGTTCGACGAGGGCGGCCGCTTCGCGATGACGGCGCAAGGGAAGGCGCGGCTGCGGCAGTACGCACCGTCGGCGCACTGACGGCGCCGCGGCGCCTCAAGGCGTATCGATCGAGTCCACCGGGCTCAGTGGAATCTCCTGGTTCTGGGCGGCCGGCGACGCAGCCGGAAACGGCGGCTCGCCCTTGCCGATCGTGCGTTCGAGCAGCTTGAACAGCGCGTCGAAGTAGATGCGCTGGTTCTGCGGCTTGGCGATGCCGTGCCGTTCGTCCGGGAACTCGATCCAGACGACGTCCTTCTTGAGATCGACCAGGGCCTCGTGCATCTCCTTGCCGTGCGATACAGGCACCCGCTGGTCGAGGTCCCCGTGCACCAGCAGCAGCGGCGCGACGATGCGGTCGGCATGCTTGACCGGTGAGACGCTGTCGAAGGTCGCCTTCATCTCGCTGCCGTCGCCGAGGCGATGACGCACGATCTCACGCGCGACGGCGTTGTGGCTCATGTCCGAGTCGTCGTGCAGCATCCGGCGCAGGTCCGACACGCCCGCGACGCTCGCGCCGCACTTGAACAACTGCGGATCCTTGGCCAGCGCCCAGAGTGCAGCGTAGCCTCCGTAGCTTGCGCCCACGATGCACAGTCGCTGCGGATCGGCGATCTTCTGGTCGACGAGGTATTTCACGCCGGCGTCGATGTCCTCCTGCATCGCCTGGCCCCACTGGCCGTAGCCCGCCTCCTCGAAATGCTTGCCGAATCCGGAGGAGCCGCGGAACTGCGGCTGGAACACCGCGTAGCCGTGGGCGGCGAGGATCTGCACCTCGGCATCGAACTGCCAGCGATCGCGCAGTTGCGGACCGCCGTGGATCAGCACGACGGTCGGCGCCGGCTTGGCCGGCTTGCCAGGCAGCGTGAGGTAGGCCGGCACGGACAGGCCATCGAACGACGGATAGTGCAGCGTCTGCATCGGCTGCATCCGCGCGGGGTCGATGCCTTGGACGCGCTGAGCCACGAGCTTCATCGACATCGCCTTGGTGTTCAGCAGGTACCAGCGCCCCGGGTCCCGGTCCGAGTACGAGTAGACGAGCACCCGATCGGACGGATTGGGCTGGATCACGTTGACGTGGTCCGGCATGCTGGCGTCGACCGACGCCTGCAGCCGGGCGTAGCGCGTGTCGAACCAGTGCGACTGGCGCTTGAGTCCGTCGGTCGCGACCTCGTTGAAGTTGTCCAGCCCGTTGTCCAGGACGACGCCGGCGATGTCCTCGGTGCCGGTGCCCGCGAGCAGGTCCGCGAAGGCGTGCTTGGCGACGTCGTAGTCCCAGATGGCCAGCATGTCGTGGCCGTTGCGCGCCTGGACGACGATCCGATCCGGCCGGTTCGGGACGAACAAAGGATGGAATTCCTCGTCCAGCACGGAGCGTTCGTCGACCTTGACCCATTTGTCGCTGGTGGACGGTCGATACCAGGTGATGATGCGCGAGTGGTCGCTGAAAAAGGCGGTATCGATCGTCTGCGCGACGCGGATGTCGCCGCTGGCGTCGCTCGCCCAGCCCACGGCCTTGCCGTCGATGTCCAGGTCGTAGGACGTGTTCGTGCCGTCCTCGATGTTCATGCGCGAGAACTCGCGCCGGGCGAGGTCGCGCACGACGAGGTGCCAGGACGTCGGCTTGCCGGCCGCGTCGCGGAACGGTTGCACGTAGCCCTGCATCAGGTCCGTGCCCGGTGCGCCGTCGATGCCGAAGATCGCGGCATCCGCCACCGTGAAGTTCACGGCGATCTTCGAATCGCTCAACCAGGCAACGTTGCGCGGATTGCGGATGTAGGGTCGGTAGCCCTTCACCGTCCACGGGCGCGGCTGGACGATCAGGTTGCCTTCCAGCGTGTCGGCGTCGAGCATGACGACGGCCGAATTGGTGCCGGCGCCGTTGAAGCCCACGGCGGCGATGTGCTTGCCGTCCGGCGACAGCACCATCGACGCGTAGGTGGGCCGTCGCAGCATGGGCTCGAGCAGCGGGTCCAGGCGCGGCGGCGGATTGCCGGTCGGCCCCAGGTCGACGGACGACTTGCTGGCGCCGGCAAGCACCGGCAGGCAAAGTGCAACGGCGAGCGCCGCGCGGCAAACGGATCGATGCATGGTTCTCCCTCTTGCGGCGGCGTCTGTCGCGCCTGGCCGCGAGTCGGCGTTGTACCACCCTTTCCCGCGCCGCGAGGACCGTATCAGCCCGCCGCTTCCACCACCATCTGCAGCCGCTGCTGCCCCTGGAACTCGTCGATGCTGAGCCGGTAGGCGATGCGCAGGCGTTCGGGCACGGGCTCGCTGCGGCCGAACCAGATCGCGTCGCGCAGCTGGCCGGCGTGGCGCACGCGCAGCTTCAGGTGCCTCTCGCCGACCAGGCGCTGCTGCACCACGTCGACCTCGTCGCAGAAGGTGGGCGCCTCGAAGCCCTGGCCCCACACCTGCGCGTCCAGCGTGGCGACGGTGGCGGTGTTGAACCATTCGAGCGCGAGCGGGCCGTCGGTGGCGAGCACGCGCGAGAGCGCCGAGGGGCTGAGCCATTCCTCCGCGACCTGCGTGAAGGCCTGCGCGAAGGTCTCGAAGTCCTCGCGCGCGATCGTGCAGCCCGCGGCCATCGAGTGGCCGCCGAACTTGCGCAGCACGCCGGGGTGGCGCTTGGTGACGAGGTCGAGCGCGTCGCGCAGGTGGAAGCCGGCGATCGACCGGCCCGAGCCCTTGAGCAAGCCGTCGGCGCCCACCGCGAAGACGAAGGTCGGCCGATGCAGCCGATCCTTCACGCGGCCGGCGACGATGCCCACCACGCCTTCGTGGAAGCCGTCGTCGAACAGTGCCAGCGCCGCCGGCGGCGCGCCGGTGGGCATGATCTGCTCCATCAGCGCCTCGGCCTGCTCGCGCATGCCGGCCTCGACGTCGCGCCGCTCCCGGTTGATGCGATCGAGCTCGCCGGCGAGCTGCGCGGCGCGCGTCGGGTCGTCGGTCAGCAGGCACTCGATGCCCAGCGTCATGTCGGCCAGCCGCCCGGCGGCGTTCAGGCGCGGGCCGAGCGCGAAGCCGAAGTCGAACGCGCTGGCGCGCTCGTGCTTGCGCGCCGCGACGTGGAACAGCGCGGCGATGCCCGGCTGCATGCGGCCGGCGCGGATGCGCTTGAGGCCTTGCGCGACGAGGCGCCGGTTGTTCGGGTCGAGCTTGACCACGTCGGCCACCGTGCCGAGCGCGACGAGATCGAGCAGCGCATCCAGCCGCGGCTGCGTCGCGGCGTCGAAGCGGCCGCGCTCGCGCAGCTCGGCGCGCGTGGCCAGCAGCGTGTAGAACATGACGCCGACGCCGGCCATCGCCTTGCTCGCGAACGTGCACTCGGGCTGGTTCGGGTTGACGATGACGTCGGCCTCCGGCAGCACCACCTTGTCGTCGACGAGCGCGGGCAGGTGGTGGTCGGTGACGAGCACGGCGATGCCTCGTGCGCGCGCATGCGCCACGCCCGCGAGGCTCGCGATGCCGTTGTCCACGGTGACGAGCAGGTCCGGCTTGGGCGGACGCTCGGCGCCGAAGGGCCGCGCGTCGTCGGGGCCGTCGTCGCCGCATGCGAGGTCGACGATGGTGGGTGTCAGGCCGTAGCCGTGCAGCTGCCGGTCGGGCACCACGTAGCTCAGCCGCGCGCTGCTCGCGCCCAGCATCTGCAGCCCGCGCAGCGCGACGGCGCAGGCGGTGGCGCCGTCGCAGTCGTAGTCGGCGACGACCACGATGCGCTGGTTGGCGTCGATGGCGTCGGCCAGCAGGCGCGCGGCCTCGGCGCTGCCGCGCAGCGTGGAGGGCGGCAGCAGCTGGCCCATCGCGTCGTCGAGCTCGTCGGCGCTGCGCACGCCGCGCGCGGCGAACAGGCGCGCGAGCAGCGGATGCACGCCGGCCTGCTCCAGCGCGAAGGCGGTGCGCGGCGGGACGTCGCGCGTGTGGAGGCGGGGTTGCGGGCTCACAGCGCCTCCAGCGTCGATTGCACCGACGCGCCGCCGCCGCCGACCAGCCGCTTCCACCACGGGCGCGCGGCGGGCTGCCAGCTGCGCGCCTGGCGTTCGCCGGCCAGCGTCAGGCGCGCGCCGGCGGCTTGCGATTCCGCGAGCGCGCGCAGCGGCCCGGCGTCGAGTGCGTGCCAGGCCTCGGCCCAGGCGCTCCAGTCGTCGCCCAGCAGCGGCGCGCGCAGGCGATCGTCGACGACCACGTCGGCGGGCAGCACCTTGTCGGCCGGCTGGGCCGGCCCCGTGCCGCCGAGCCAGAACGAGTTCACGCTCATCGCGCCGCGTTCCTCGCGGGCGTCGTTGAGCGGGTGCACGTACAGCAGCATCTGCACCTCGCTCTGCAGGCGCCGCACCAGCATCACGCCGGGGTGGTCGTTGAGCCAGAGGTCGACGTTGCGGCCGATCACGCGGTCGATGGACGCGGTGGGCAGCCCGGCCAGCGACGGATGGCTCACGTACCAGCGCGTCGGGCCGGCCCAGTGCCAGGCCCAGCCGAGTTCGGTGAACAGCGGAGCCAGCGTCGCATGCAGCGTGCGCGCCTCGTCTTCGTCCAGATCGAGCAGCGCCGGGTCGACGAGGTTGACCTGGTCGCGGCCGACGTGCCAGTGCGCCGGCGTGATGAGCCCCCAGCCGCTGCCCGGCTCGGGCGCGAGCCCGTCGCGGCGTGCGGAATCGGCCGCGAACGGCAGCAGGCCGTCGACCACCGGCCACCCGCGCAGGCGCGCCAGCAGGCGCTCGTGCGGCAGCGACAGCGCGTATTCGTCGGCGTCGGGAATATCGGCGGTGCTCGCATCCTCCTGCGGCGCCCAGCGCGCGAGCAGGCGCTCCAGGTTCGGCAGGCTCAGGGTGCCGAGCGCCTGCACGGCGGCATCGGACAGCGCCGATGCGGAGGGGATCACGAGATGCATGCCGAGATTATCCCGCGGACGCTTCGCGCGTCCCGCGCGCGGCACGTTCAGGCCCGGGCGCGTGCGTCCCGGTGTTCCACCATCGCGTCGACCGCGCGGTCGAAGGTGTCGAACAGGCCGCTGCTGCGATTGCGCATGGCCATGCCGAGCGCGGCCGACAGGTCCGCCGTCTGCACGCTCTGCTCGAGGCGGCGCAGCAGGGCCATGGCCTCGGCGGTGGTGCACTCGACGCCCAGCACCATGAAGCGGTCCTCGTCGAGGCGGGCGAGGGTGTCGGGCTTGCGCACCGTCTGGCGCAGGGCCTGGGCAGCGCGCACGAGCACGGCCTCGCAGACCTCGCGCGGCGCCGGACCCTTCAGGCCGTCCAGCTCGATGGCCACCACGCAGGCAGTGGCGCCGTAGCGCCGGCAGCGTTCCTCCTCGGCGGCCAGCGCCGTCTCCCAGCCGCGCCGGTTGGCCAGGCCGGTGAGCGGGTCGGTGAGCGCCTCGGAGCGCGCGGCCTCGGCCTCGCGGGCGAGGGTGCTGGCCTGCAGCTCGGCGCTGAGCACGCCGCTGAGCATGTCGCCCAGCACCTGCACCATCGCCTGCTCGTTGGCGAGGCTGGAGGGCATCGGCCGCGGATTGATGCCGCACAGCGTGCCGAACAGGTGGCCCTGGGCGTCGCACAGCGGCACGCCGACGTAGGCGCCGATGGGCAGCTGGCGCGCGAAGGGCAGGGCGGCGTAGGCGGGCACTTCGTCGACGCGCGGGGCCACGCGCGGGCCCTCGTCGCGCACCATGCGCGAGCAGAACGTGTCGGCCCAGCGGAAGACGTCGCCTTCCTTGACGCCGTAGCCGTGGTCCTCGGCCGCGAGCACGACCCAGTCCTCGTTGTCGGCGCGGCTGACCAGCCACAGGTCCATGCCGATGCGCTGGTGCAGGAACGAGAGCACCTCCCGGGAGGCGCCTGCGAAGTCCGGAGCTTTCATTCGATGGATTCTCTCAAGGCGCTCCCAGCGCGCCCAGGTGGTTCGGCGCCAATGTTAGGGCCAGTCCGGCCAGGCGGCACGGTCGCGTGCGCCGATTGCGGCATTGTCCGACGCGGAGCCCGTCCTGCGGCCCGCCTAGAATGCCCCGGCATGCCCCTTCACGGGCGAGGAATTCCGGTGCCATTCGAGTGGTTGATTGGCTGGCGCTACACACGCGCCGGCCGCGCTGGGCGGCGCAACGCCTTCATTTCATTCATCTCCCTGGTCTCGATGCTGGGCATCGGGCTGGGGGTCGCGGCGTTGATCATCGTGCTGTCGGTGATGAACGGCTTCCAGAAGGAGGTCACCGACAAGATGCTCAAGGCCATCGCGCACGTGCAGCTGATGGACGACACGGGCAACGGGCTGGCCGACTGGCGGGCGCTCGCGAGCAAGGCCAGGGCGCTGGATCCCGATGTTCGCGCCGCGGCGCCGTACACCGAGACGCAGTCGCTGCTGGCGCACGGCGACGGCATGCGCGGCGCCCTCGTGCGCGGCATCGAGCCGGCCGAGGAGGCGAACCTCACCGAGCTGGCGGCCGACCTGCAGCGCGAGGGCATCCTGGCCAAGCTCACGCCGGGCAGCTGGAACATCGTGCTGGGCGCCGAGCTCGCCCGCGCGCTCGGCGTGAGCGTGGGCGACCAGGTGACCGTGATCGCCCCCGGCGCGCAGGTGACGCCCGCGGGCGCGCTGCCGCGGCTGAAGTCGTTCAACGTGGTCGGCGTCTTCTCGATCGGCCACTACGAGTACGACAGCGGCCTGGCGCTGGCCGCGCTCGACGACACGGCGCGGCTTTACCGCACCGGCGGCCCCACCGGCGTGCAGCTGCGCCTGGCCGACGTGCACCAGGCCCGCGCCGCCGCCAACCTCCTCGCCCAGGGCCTGGGCGGCGAGGTGCGCGTGCAGGACTGGACGCGCACCAACGCCGCCTGGTTCGACGCCGTGCAGATCGAGAAGACGATGATGTTCATCATCCTCACGCTGATCGTGGCCGTGGCCGCGTTCAACCTCGTCTCGACGCTGGTGATGACGGTCACCGACAAGCAGGCCGACATCGCGATCCTGCGCACGCTGGGCGCCAGCCCGCGCTCGGTGATGCTGATCTTCATGGTGCAGGGCGCGGCCTCGGGCATCGCCGGCACGCTCGGCGGCATCGGCTTCGGCCTGCTGGTGGCCTACAACATCCCGGTGATCGTGCCCTTCATCGAGCACCTGCTGCACACCAGCTTCCTGCCCGCGAGCGTGTACCTGATCGACCGCATGCCCAGCGACCCGCACCTGTCCGAAGTCGGCCAGATCGCCTTCTGGTCGCTGCTGTTCGCCTTCCTTGCCACCGTCTACCCGAGCTGGCGCGCCAGCCGCGTGCGTCCCGCGGAGGCCCTGCGCTATGAATGAGACCGTGCTGCAGGCCACCGGCCTGGGCCGCCGCTTCTCCGAAGGCGGCCTCGACGTGCAGGTGCTGCACGACGTCGACCTGGCGGTGCGGGCCGGCGAGACGCTGGCGATCGTCGGCGCCTCGGGCTCGGGCAAGAGCACGCTGCTGCACCTGCTGGGCGGCCTCGATGCGCCCACCACCGGCCGCGTCATGCTGATGGGCCAGGATATCAACACGATGGGCCTCGCGCAGCAGGGCCTGTTCCGCAACGAGCACCTGGGCTTCGTCTACCAGTTCCACCACCTGCTGCCCGAGTTCTCGGCGCTCGACAACGTCGCGATGCCGCTGCTGATCCGCCGCGCCAAGGCGGCCGACGCGCACGCGCAGGCCAAGGCGATGCTCGACGCGGTCGGCCTGGGCCCGCGCGCCCAGCACCGGCCCGGCGAGCTCTCGGGCGGCGAGCGCCAGCGCGTGGCGATCGCGCGCGCGCTCGTCACGCGGCCCGCGTGCGTGCTCGCGGACGAGCCCACGGGCAACCTCGACAAGGACACGGCCAACACCGTCTTCGCGCTGATGCTGGACCTCGCGCGCGAACGCGGCACGGCCTTCGTGCTGGTGACGCACGACGTGGGCATCGCGGCGCGCTGCCAGCGCCAGCTGCGCCTGGACCGCGGCGTGCTGGTGCCGCCCAGGGTCGAGGCCGTCTGAGGCGGGTCGCGTGCCGGGGGAGCGCATGGCCGGCGAGTCCGCCCCGCTGCAGTGGATCGACACCCACTGCCACCTCGACGCCCGCGAGTTCGATGCCGATCGCGCCGCCGTGGTGGCG
>DATCRO010000735.1:0-4244 GCA_036569025.1 Burkholderiaceae bacterium | reverse complement strand
GTGCAGGCACCGTTCGCGCTGTCGCACGCCACCATCGGCGCGGTGTTCCTGCTGTACGTGGTGGGCATGTTCTCGTCGCCGTGGGCCGGCCGGCAGGCCGACCGCCGCGGCTCGCCGCGCATGCTGGCCGCGATGCTCGCGCTGTGCGCCGCCGGCCTCGTGCTGACGCTGTCGAACGCGCTGGCGCTGATCATCGCCGGTGTCGCGCTGTTCACGTTCGGGTTCTTCGCCGCGCACTCGGTGGCCAGCAGCTGGGTCGGCCGGCTGGCCAGGCATTCCAAGTCGCTCGCCTCGGCGGCCTACCTGACCACCTATTACCTCGGCGCGAGCAGCATGGGCTGGCTCGGCGGCCACGCGTGGCAGGCCGGCGCATGGCCGGGCGTGCTCGCGTTCCTGGGCGTGCTGTGGCTGGGCTGCGTGGTGATCGCGTGGCGCATGGCGCGCCTCGCGCCCGCGACGCGGCCATTGCCGATCCGTGGGTCGTAGGGCGGGTTAGCCGCAGGCGTCACCCGCCGTTCGCAGGCATCGCGACACGCCGACAAGGCGGGTTACGCCTGCGGCCAACCCGCCCTACACGACCCCTCAATGCCGCGTCGGATCGGCGCCGGCCTCCACGCCCGAATGGGTCTGCGGGTCGAGACCCGTGTCGACCGACTCCTTGGCCTGGCGCTGCCCAGAGCCCGGCTCGATCAGCTCCTCGATGATCATGTGGCCGTACTTCTGCGCGCGGTCCGCATGGAAGCGCGCGACGATGTCGGCCGCGCGCCGCGCCGCGTCGTCCGCCTCGGCCAGCACCGAGACGAACGGATGGCCCTCGCGCGCGAGGTCGCGCTGCTGCTTGACGAGGTTGAGCTCCTGCCCGATGGTGGCCAGGATACCGGCGTTCTCGATGTCGCGTTCCGCGCGCTCGCGCACTTCGTCGGCCGAGTAGTACGCCACCTCCGGGAACCCGGCCTGCCTGAGCGCCTCCACGGCGGAGCGCGCATCGCGTTCCGTGGGGAAGGACGCCAGCACGTGGCCGACCGGCTTGAACACGCCGTAGGCCGACTGCGAGTTGTTCTCGTTCATGGTGGTTGCCCCTTTCTCCGATGAAAGGGCAAGCCACGTACCGCCGCGCTGCAGCACGGTGCCCGCATCCATCAGCCCGGCAACACCGGCGGCCGGCGCGTCACCGCCAGTGGAAGTCGAGGCCGGTGTCGGGCGATTCGGGCACCTGGCGGCCGCCGGTCTCGGACTCGATCAGCTCCTCGACGATCAGCCGTCCGAACTTCTGTGCGAAGTCGGCATGGCAGTGGCGTGCAATCTCGGCAACGCTGCGCGTGGCGACCGCGCCAGGCGCGTACACCGCCACGAAGGGATGCCCCTGCTCCGCCAAGGCACGGCGTGACTTTGCGAGATTCACCTCCTGCCCGATGCGCGCGAGCAGGCCGGAATTGTGGATGTCGTGGGTCGCGCGCAGCCGCACCTCCTCGGCCGACTGGAACTCCACATCCTCGGCAGCGAAGCCGGCGGCCTCCAGTTCGGCGATCGCGGCGCGGGCGTCGCCTTCCGTCGGGAACGACGCGAGCACGCATCCCAGCGGCGAATAGACGCCGTACGACGTTCGGGACTTCGAATGATTCATGACGACCTCCTGTCGTTGACCGCGCAAGCTTGTCGCGGGGAATCCCGGACGGGTCGACCGCTGCCCATCACGACCGGGCTTCCACCCGACGGCGACGCCTGGAGCATGCCGCCGGATCCACGACCAGCAGAACTCGACCATACGCTCGCGCCATCACGCTGCCAACTTGCGATGGACGGCCTCGGCAGCCGGTTCTTGGGGGAGGAGACATCCCCGCAAGATCAGAAAAAGCGAACTCCGGGTCGGCATCCGGCCGTCCTGCCGACGACGTGTCACGCGCCGGCCAAGTGAACGCAACGCCATGCCCGGCCCCTGTCGACCGCCGCCCGCTGCGGGGCGACCTCAGCCCGCCTGGATGACCGCGCGCAGTTCGGCGGCGACGCGCTCGTGCAGCCGCTCGGCCAGCGCGCGGCGGTCGAGCTCGCCGGCGGGCTCGGGCGCCAGGAAGCGCACGTCCACCACCACGCCACGCGCGCGGCACACCTTCATCACGCTCTGGACGAGCGTCGTGTCGTCGATGTACTGCGCCGCGACGCTCACGGGCAGGCCCGGCTCGCTGTAGCGCAGCACGATGGGCTGGATCTGCGTCGCCGTCGTGATGGCCGCCTGCAGCAGGTTGGCGTGGAACGGCAGCACCTCGTGGCCGGAGCCCGTAGTGCCCTCGGGGAAGACGGCGACCGCGTCGTGGTTCTTCAGCGCAGCGGCGACCTCGTGCACCACGCGCAGCGCGTCGCGCTTGCGCTCGCGCTCGATGAACAGCGTGCCGCCGGCGCGCGCGAGACGTCCCAGCAGCGGCCAGTGCGCGATGGCCGACTTCGACACGAAGCGCGTGCGCGGCGAGCTCGCGTGCAGCGCCGGGATGTCCAGCCACGACACGTGGTTGGCCACCATCAGCACCGCGCCGGCCTCGGGCGCCCCGCTGACCCGCACCTGCACGCCCAGGCAGCGCAGCAGCTTGACGGCCCAGCGCTGCATGATGGCGTGCCAGCCCGCGGCGTCGGTGCGCGGCATCGCGAAGGCGATGAGCCAGAGCCCCTGCGCCACCATGCCGATGACGCGCAGGATGCGCCAGATCGCGACCAGCGTCCTCAAGCGGCGTTCGCCTCGGCTGCGGCGCTGTAGGCCAGCGTCCCCGCGACGAGCGTGTGGCGCACCCGGCCCGGCATGCGCGTGCCGCTGGACGCGGCATCGAACGGCGTGTGCTTGCCGCGGCTGTGCAGCGCCCCGGGCGTCACCTGCCATTCGGCGGCGGGATCGAACACGCACACGTCGGCCACGCCGCCCTCGACCAGGCGGCCGGCGCTCTGGCCCAGCGAGCCGAGCGCCTCGCCCAGCACGCGCACCGGATCGCTGGTGACGCGCGCGAGCGACTGCGCGAGCGTGAGCCTGCTCTCGTTGCCCCACTTCAGCGCGAGGCTCAGCAGCAGCTCCAGGCCCGTGGCACCGGGCACGGCCTCGCCGAACGGCAGCATCTTGTCGTCGTGGCCGATGGGCGTGTGGTCCGACACGAGCGCGTCGATCGTGCCGTCGGCCAGGCCCGCGCGCAGCGCGTCGCGGTCCTTGCCCTGACGCAGCGGGGGCGTCAGGCGCATGTCCGCGTTGAAGTAGCCGATGTCGACGTCGGTCAGGTGCAGCGAGTTGATGCTGACGTCCGCGGTGACCGGCAGGCCTTCGGCCTTCGCGCGGCGCACGAGCTCGACGCCCGCGGCGCTGGACAGGCGGCAGAAGTGCACGCGGGCCCCCGTCTGGCGGACCAGCTCGACGACGGTGTGGATCGCGATCGTCTCGGACGCGACGGGCACCCCCGACAGCCCCAGGCGCGTGGCCACGGCCCCGCTGGCCGCGACCCCGCCCGACAGCGACGGATCCTTGGGCCGCAGCCACACCGAGTAGCCGCGCGTGCTGGCGTACTGCATCGCGCGCAGCAGCGTCAGGTTGTCGCGCATCGGCGCCTCGGCCTGCGAGAAGCCGACGCAGCCGGCCTCGGTGAGGTCGATCATCTCGGTGATCTCGGCGCCGCCCAGGCCCTGCGTGAGCGCGCCCAGCGGGAACAGGCGGCAGCGGCTCAACTTGCGGGCGCGGAACTTGAGCATGTCGACCAGGCCGGGCTCGTCCAGCGGCGGATCCATGTCGGGCGGGCACACCAGGCTGGTGACGCCGCCGGCGGCCGCGGCCGCGAGCTCGCTCTCCAGGGCGCCGGGACCGGGCTCCTTCAGCCGCGCGGCGAGGTCGACCAGGCCCGGCGCGACGACGCAGCCGTCGGCCTCGATCGCGCGGTCGGGCGTGAAGTCGGCGGGCACGTTGCCGATGGCCACGATGCGGCCGGCGGCGATCGCGACGTCGGCGGCTTCGTCGCGGGCGCTCGCGGGGTCGACGACGCGACCGTTGCGAATGAGGATCTTCATGCGTCGTTCCCGGCAAGAATGGACATCACGGCCATGCGCACGGCGATGCCGAACGTGACCTGCGGCAGGATGACGCTGTGCGAGCCGTCGGCCACGCGCGAGTCGATCTCCACGCCGCGGTTGATCGGGCCCGGGTGCATCACGATGGCGTCGGGCCTGGCCTGCGCCAGCAGGTCTTCCGTCAGGCCGAAGCTCTTGAAGTACTCGCCCGCGCT
>DATCRO010000734.1:0-8650 GCA_036569025.1 Burkholderiaceae bacterium | reverse complement strand
GTCGGTGGCGACCTGCTCACCATCGAATCGGCCGTCATGCCGGGCAAGGGCAACATCATCCGCACCGGTTCGCTGGGCGACGTGATGAAGGAGTCGGTCGAGGCCGCCCGCACCGTGATCCGCAGCCGCGCCGCGCGGCTGGGCATCAAGGACGAGCTGTTCGAGAAGCGCGACATCCACATCCACGTGCCCGACGGCGCGACGCCCAAGGACGGCCCGAGCGCCGGCGCGGCGATGGCCACGGCCTTCGTCTCGGCCCTGACGGGCATCCCGGTGCGCGCCAACGTGGCGATGACCGGCGAGATCACGCTGCGCGGCGAGGTCACGGCCATCGGCGGCCTGAAGGAAAAGCTCCTGGCGGCGCACCGCGGCGGCATCACCACGGTGATGATCCCCGAGGAGAACGTCAAGGACCTGCAGGACATCCCGGAGAACGTGAAGTCGCAGATCGAGATCATCCCGGTGCGCTGGGTCGACAAGGTGCTCGAGGTGGCGCTCGAATCGCAGCCGCAGGCACTGCCCGACGAGGAGGTGGCCAAGGAGGCCGCCGCCGCGCCGGTGGTCGAGGCGCCGGTCAAGCCGGCCGACGGCGTCGAGTCGATCAAGCACTGACCGCGGGTTAGAATCCGCGCCCGGTCGTCGCAAGGCGCCCGGGCGCAGTTCTTCCGGTGTCGCGCAAACCAGACTGATTCAGTCGAGCTTGCCAAGACAAACAAATCCGGCATATACTGCCAGCTTCAGCAAGACGACAAAACAACGACGCAAAAACGTCAGCGAAGTAGTCCGATTGCAGTGACCTGCGGGAATAGCTCAGTTGGTAGAGCGCAACCTTGCCAAGGTTGAGGTCGCGAGTTCGAGCCTCGTTTCCCGCTCCAGGATTCACGAAACAGGGAAGCTCATGCTTCCCTTTTTTGTCAGAATCGACGGCTGGCACCGTCGGTTCGAGGTGCAGTACCTCGGCGCGATAGCAAAGCGGTTATGCAACGGATTGCAAATCCGTCTAGTCCAGTTCGACTCTGGATCGCGCCTCCAGAAAATTTGCGGGAATAGCTCAGTTGGTAGAGCGCAACCTTGCCAAGGTTGAGGTCGCGAGTTCGAGCCTCGTTTCCCGCTCCAAAGTCAGACGCCTCGCAACCGCGAGGCGTTTTGCCTTGTGCGGCGCATAGTGGTGCCGCTTGGCGAACGTTCAGAGCGATCGCGTGAGCCCGCCGTCGACGCGCAGGTTCTGGCCGGTGATGTAGGCGCCGCCCTCGGACGCCAGGAAGGCGATCGTCGCCGCGATCTCCTCGCTGCTGCCGTAGCGCCGCATCGGCACGCTCTGGCGCCGTTCCTCGGTGGCCGGGAGGCTGTCGATCCAGCCCGGGAGCACGTTGTTCATGCGAATGTTGTCGGCGGCGTGCGTGTCCGCGAAGATCTTCGTGAACGCGTGCAGGCCCGCGCGGAACACCGCCGAGGTCGGGAACATCGCCGCGGGTTCGACCGCCCAGGCCGACGAGATGTTGATGATCGCGCCGGCGCGCTGGCGCTTCATCGCGGGCACCACGAGGCGCGTGGGGCGGATCACGTTCAGCAGGTAGGTGTCCATGCCGCGATGCCAGTCGGCGTCGCTGATGTCCAGCACCGGGCCGCGCGGGCCGTGGCCGGCGCTGTTGACCAGCACGTCGATGCGGCCCCAGCGCTCCAGCGACTGGTCGACGAGCCGGCGCAGGTCGTCCTCGGACTGGTTCGAGCCGGTCACGCCCAGGCCGCCCAATTCGCGCCCCAGCGCCTCGCCCTTGCCCGATGACGAGAGCACCGCCACCTTGTACCCGTCCGCCGCGAGCCGGCGCGCCGCCGCCGCGCCCATGCCGCTGCCGCCGGCGGTGATGAGGGCTACCTTGTCTGTCATGTCGTGATCCTGGTTCGTTGCGGGAGATCGCCGATGGCCCGCACCGACGCGGCGCCAGCCTATCACCGGCGACGCACCGGGGACGCCGGCGCAGGCATCGCGGGCGAGGCCTCAGCGAGGCGCGTCGACGAGGACCTGCAGCGCGCGGCGCAGGCCCGCCTCGTAGGCCTGGTCCGGCGCGGCCAGGGCGAGGCCCGCGGGCGAGGGCGAGGGCGAGGGCGCCTGCAAAGGCGCCGAGGACGCCAACGGCAGCCAGGTGACGTCGCCGTCGACCGACGCCAGCGTGATGCCGACCAGCGCCCCCCTTGCATCGAGCACTGCCGCACCGGGGCTGCCCTCGAAGCCCAGCTTGCGCAGGTCGGTGCCGCGCACCAGGCCGCCGAGGAAGCCCTGCGTGAGCAGCGGCCAGGCCGGCGCGTCGCCGGTCCCGAACTGCAGGACGTAGCCGGGGCTGCCGGCGAAGGGCGCGCGTGCGGTCGATGCCGTCGACGCCCCGACGGGCATCCGGGCCTGCAGCAGCAGGCGCGCGAGACCGCGCGAGGACAGCGCGGCGTCGCCGGCGTCCAGCGTCGCCGCCGTCGCCTGCCCGAGGCCGTTGCGCACCCACACGCGCGCGGGCGCGGGCCAGGGCAGCGCGGACCGCGGCACGAGCGCCGCCGCGCCATCGTCGACCAGGACGGCGTTCGATGCGAAGCTTGCCGACGCGGGCGGCGCCGGCTGCGCCTCCAGCATCACCTGCCACGGCGCCATGCGCTGGGGCGGCTGCAGCAGCGTGCCCGTCGCGATTGGCGGCTGCGAGCTCGCCAGCGCACGATCGACCGCGGCGGCGAGCGGGTCCTCGGGCGCGTGCGTGCGCACGTCCGCGAGCGTGCGCGAGGCCTGCGCCGGCTGGCCGCCGACGCGCAGCAGCCATGCGTACAGCGCGCCGCCCTGGGCATCGTCCGTGTGCTCGCCGGCCGTGTGGGCACAGAAGGCGAGCGCGCGGCGGTACTGGCCATCCTGCATCGCGGCGCGGATCAACCCCAGCTCGGCGTCGGCGGCGTGCAGCATCATCGCCGCGCGTTCGAAGTCGTCGAGTGCGGGGCCGGCGTCGCCGCGTTCGAGCTCGGCCTGCGCGCGCGCCAGCAGCGCCGCGCGCTGTGGCATGCGCGCGGCGGCGGCGGCCTCGTCCTCGTGGGCAGGCAGGGAAAGACATGCCCCGAGGATCAGCAGCGCGACGCTCGCGCGCCGGGCTCGTGCGACGACGCTCAAGGCAGCAGCGTCACGCGCGGGATGCCCATCGCCGGCAGGCTCGGGTCATAGGCCGGCCGGGGCGACTTGAAGTTGGCGAGGTACGCCACGAGCGCGTCGATGTCCTGCGCGCCGCCCTTGACGTTGCTGCCGCCCAGCAGCACCCCGAAGCCGTCGCCGCCCGTCGCCATGAAGTTGTTGACGGTGATGCGATAGGTCTTGGCCGGGTTCTGCATGACGCCGCCGCTGACGATGATCTCGGTCGGCCCGGTCGCCACCGGCGGCGCGACGGTGACGTCGGTCGGCGTGAAGCTGGCATCGACGATCTTCGCGCACGCCGGCGCGCTGGCGCTCCACGAGTACTTCAGGCCGTTGGACGACTGCATCACGCGGTTGGCCGTCTGCCCGTTGCAGCCGCTGAACTGCTGCTCGAGCAGCGCCTTCAGCTGCGCGGCGGTGACGGTCATCGTGACCAGGCTGTTGCCGAACGGCTGCACGGTGAACGCGTCGCCGTACGTGAGCGCGTACGGGTACGTGTTCGTCGCCGTGACGAAGCCGGGGTTGCGCACGCCGCCGGCATTCATGAACGCGATCTGCGCGCCGCCGAGGGAGGCCGGCTGCGTGGCGGCCAGTTGTGCGTCGGCGATCAGGTCGCCCGCGGGCATCTCGCCGGCGCCGTTGGCCGAGTTCGGCAGCGCGCCGGCGATCGTCGCGACGACCGCGCTGGACAGCGGCGAGACGAGCGCGTTGTAGCCGCTCACGATGTTGCGCACCGTCGGGTCGGCCGTGATCGCGGCGTTGACCGCGGGGTCGGTGCGGTCGACCAGGCGGTTGGTCGGCTTGACGGAGATGACGTCGTGCGTCCTCGGATCGAGCTGCAGGTCGATGTCGGTGACGATGCGGCCGAAGGCGCTCGCGCTGGTCACCGGGATCAGGCGGCCCGTCTTGTTCGCGAGCCCCGTGGGGCGCGGGGTGGACCGCGCGACGCCGCCGACGTTCTTCACGTCGACCGTGCCGGCCGAGCAGTTGTACGCGGCGTGCGTGTGCGCGCTGATCACGAGGTCGACCGCATCGTCGAGGCGGTTGACGATGTTCTCGATGTCGGACTTGCTGCCGTCCGCGTTCTTGAGGTTGCCGTCGCAACCGTTGATGTCGCCGACGTTGGGGCTGGTCTGGAAGCCGCCCTGGTGCACCAGCACGACGATCGCCTCGATGCCCTGCGCGCGCAGGCGCGGCACGAGCGCGTTGACGGTGTCGGCCTCGTCCTGGAACGTCAGGCCCGCGACGCCGGTGGGCGTGACGATGCCCGGCGTGCCCTTGAGCGTCATGCCGATGAAGGCCACCTTGACGCCATTGAACGTCTTGATGCCGTACGGCGGCAGCAGCGTGCGGCCGGTGGCGTTCTCGATCACGTTGGCCGACAGCCACTTGAAGTGCGCGCCGTCGAAGGTGCCGGGTGCCGCGGAGCCCAGGCCCTTGCAGCTGTTCGGATCCTGCGCGCCGTTGGTGATCCTGCAGCCGCCGTTCTGCAGGCGCTTGAGCTCGGCCGAACCCTTGTCGAACTCGTGGTTGCCGACGGAGGTGAAGTCGACGCCGACGTGGTTCATCACCTCGACCGCAGGCTCGTCGAAGAACAGGGCGGAGATCAGCGGCGAGGCGCCGATGAAATCGCCGCCACCGACGACCGCGTTGTTCGGGTTCTGCGCCTTCAGCCGCGCGACATACGCCGCGATGTATTCGGCGCCGCCGACGGCCGGGCGCTGCGCGCTCGGCACGACGGTGTTCTGGCCGAAGGTGCCGGGCGACTGCAGGTTGCCGTGGAAATCGTTGAAGGCGATGATCTTGACGTTGATCGGCGCGGTCGTGGTCTGCGCGGCGGCAGCGCCGGCGAAGGCGGTGCCGAGTGCGGCGACGAGGGCGAGCAGGGTGGTCTTCATGATGGCGTCCCTCCTTCAGGCCGCGTCGGCGGAGTCGGCCTTGCGGCGGCGCGCCAGCAGGCCGAGGGCGGCCATGCCGGCCAGCATCAGCGCGGCGTCCGTCGATTCGGGGACGGCCGACACGCTCAGGCGCAGCGCGCCGTTGGTGGCGTCCAGCGGGGCGCCGTCGACGCCCGCCACCGACGCCAGCAGCGAGCCGCTGATGCTGTAGGTGCCGGCGCCGAGCGTGAACGTGCCGTGGCTGTATGCCGGGTTCGCAAGCGCGGCGTCGAAATCGAAGACGAGTGCGCCGTTGGTGCCGCCCGCCGGCACCGCGGACGTGGTGCCGAGGACGTTGCCTCCGCTGGTGATGGTGAAGGTGTCGCCCGCGAAGCCCGCGTCGACGACCGTCAGCAGGCCGTGCTGGCCCGCGCCGATGGTGAAGGCGAAGTCGAGGGCGGAACCGTCGTTCGTGTCGATCCAGCCCTTGCCGAAGTCCTGCGCGAGGAAGCTGTCGACATTGAATTCGTTCCAGCTGCCGTCGCCGGCGATGGCGACGGTGGTCGCGTGCGCCGCGGGCGCGATCAGGGCGGCGGCGAAGGCCGCGGCCAACAGGGGCTTTTTCATGGGTCTGACTCCGTTGTCGTTCATGGCGCGCGACCTCGTGGGACGCACGGGAGCTGCGACTGTCGGAGATCGCCGTGACCGCGCCGTGACCGATCCATGTCGGCGGGTCCGGTCGCGGCGGCGTGCAGGCGCCGGCTCCCACGTTCGACGGCCGGCGCGACCGTCGCATGAAGGTGCCGGTCCAGGGCTGCCGTGACGGGATGATCATGACCTTGTCATCGCGATCAGGGAAAATGCCGGGTTGCCCTCAAAAAACTGTCGTTGGCCCTCCCTTTCCATGACGAACCTCCGCCTTTCCCTCACCCTGGCCCTTGCCGGCGCTGCCCTCGCGAACGCCGCGCCTGCGGCCCCCGTCGACCCCATCACCGGCGCCGGCTCCTCGGCCGCCGCACCCGTCTACAAGATCTGGGGCAGCGAGTACGCCAAGGCGCGCGGCGCCACGCTCGACTACGCCCCGGTGGGCTCGGGCGCCGGCATGGCCAAGATCAACCGGCACGAGGTCGACTTCGGCGCGTCCGACGTCATCGCGAGCGCGGCCGACCTGAAGAAGAACGACCTCGTGATGTTCCCGACGGTCATCACCGGCGTCGTGCCCGTCGTGAACCTCGGCAAGATCGGCCCGAACCAGCTGCGCCTGACCGGCGATGTGCTGGGCCGCATCTTCACGGGCCAGGTCACGCAATGGGACGCGCCCGAGATCAAGGCGCTCAACCCCGGCCTGAAGCTGCCGAGCCACGCGATCCGCGTCGTCGCGCGCGCCGACGGCTCGGGCACCACGTACCACTTCTCGGACTACCTCTCGCGCACGAGCCCGGCCTGGAAGGCGAAGTATGGCGTTGCGAGCCACTTCGACTGGCCGGCGGGCACGCTGGCCGTCAAGGGCAGCGGCGAGGTGGCCAGGACGGTGCAGGCGACCGAGGACTCGATCGGCTACATCGACTACAACTACGTGCTGGACGACGACCTCGCCGGCGTGTCCCTGAAGAACGCCGACGGCCAGTGGGTGGCCGCCAGCGTCGACGGCTTCCACCAGGCGGTGATGCACAGCACCTGGTACACCTCGGGCGACTTCTCCACCGAGCTCAACGACCTCGGCGGCCCCAACACCTGGCCCATCACGATGGGCACGTACGTGGCGGTGCCGCGCGTCGCGGCGGCCGGCGACCGCGCCGAGCGCACGCTGCGCTTCCTGACCTGGGCCTACCTGCACGGCGACGCGCTGGCACGCCAGGCCAAGTTCGTGCCGCTGCCCGAGCGCGTGCAGGCGAGCGCGTACCGCGAGATCTCGCGCGTGATGGGCGTCCACGGCGAATCGCTGGGCGCCAAGACGATGGGCCAGCTGGTCGACTAAGGCCAGATCGCCATCAGCGTGCGCGCCAGGCGCGCCCCCGCGGCCGTGAGCTGGCGCTTCTTGATCGGCGCCATCGAATCGTCGTAGCGGCCCGTCAGCGGCACCGTCCACTGCGCGCCCTGCTCGGGGCCGAAGCGCAGGTCCCGCAGCGCGAGACGGGCCTGCGTCAGCGTGCTGCTCGCCCATTGCGCCGACCAGCCCTGCAGGTCGCCGCGCGTGGCCGGCTCGGCGCGCGCCAGCGCCAGCCACGCGGCATCGATGTGGTTCGAATGCAGCGCCTCGGGAATGTCGTCCCAGGTGGCGTGCAGCGTCTCGCTGCGGTGGTTGGTGGCCACGCGGATGGTGACGATGCGGTTGCCGCCCTGCGTGTCCGTCGCCGGATCGAAGGTGCCCGACTCCGTGTCCACGACGCTGCCGTCCGCCTGCAGGTAGGGGGTGCCCACGTGCAGCGGTTGCGCGATGTCGCCGACGAAGTGCGCCAGCAGCAGCAGCGCCTCGCGCTTGTCCTTGATGTCGAACGGCGCCGGCGCGGGCTGGCCCTGGAGCACGCGGATCGTGGCGGAGATGGCGGCGACGACGTCGACCTCGCGCGTGCCCACGTCGCCCAGGTGATAGCGGCGGCGCTGGAAGGACTCGTCGGTGTAGTGGTACTGGGCGTGGCACGGCGAGTCGCCCGGCGCGCGCGGGCAGTTCGTGTCGTTGCGCCGGACGTAGTCGATCATGTCCGCCTCGCCCTGGGGCGTCTCGAAGATCGCGCACTCGGGGAACTTGCCCGCCGACGTGTACGCGTAGCCCTTGGCCGGATCGACGCCCTTGGCGCAGTCGGCCCACACGGCGGCCTGCTCCAGCGTGAGGCCGTCCAGCAGCGCGCGCACCTGCGCCTGCGCGTGGGTGCCCGCGAGGAGCCGGTCGGCCAGGGCGCCGACCGTGCGATGGCCGTCCGCGCCCCAGGGGGACGCCGCGCTGGCGGACAGGGCGATGACGAGCGCGACCAGCGCGCGAGGTGGACGACGGAACATGGCAGACCCTCGACAACGAGATGCGGCGAGCGTGCGCGCCGCCCGTGTCAGCGGTGCGACGGTCACATGCCGTGGTGCATCGCGGCCATGGGCGCCGTGGCCGCGATCGGCGGCGGCGCACCGGGCTTCTCGACTCTCAGCACCGCCATCATGCCGTTGTCCTCGTGGTCGACCAAGTGGCAATGGAAGGGGATATCCCCGGCCAATGCCGCGGGGAACGTCATGCGGATCCGGATGCGCCCCGGGCGCACCGGGCCTTCCTTGCTGTGCAGGCCGGTGGCCGTGGCGTAGGGCACCTCGACGACGTCGAGCAGCGGCGGCGCGGCGACGGCCTGCCCGTCGACCTCCAGCACGCGGAAGTGCAACTGGTGGATGTGGAAGGTGTGCAGCTCGTTGGTCCAGTTCTCGATCACCCACTCCTCGGTCGTGCCGGCGTTGACGGTGATCGCGGGCGCGTCGCCCATCATGTAGGACCGCAGCACGGCACCCGGCTTGCGCTCGGCGATGTAGAAATCGGTCTGGTCGTCGGTGCCCGGGCGCGGGTACTCGGCCAGCGCGATGACGCGGCGGCGGTCGACCTTGCGCGCCAGCAGGCCTGTGAAGGCGTCGTGCACGGCGG
>DATCRO010000733.1:0-3304 GCA_036569025.1 Burkholderiaceae bacterium | reverse complement strand
CTCTTAGGGCGGGTCGTCCCGATCCGCGTTCGCGACCCCGCGGAACCCTTTGCAGAACGGCCGCTCCGACCCCGCCATGACCTCATCGCCTTCGCGCAACCCCGGCCTCGACACCCTGCGCGCCAGCGCCATCGCGCTGGTGTTCATGTACCACTACGCCATCTTCGTGAGCGGCGCGGCCACCTTCGGCTGGCTCGGCGACATCGGCTGGACCGGCGTCGACCTGTTCTTCGTGCTGAGCGGCTACCTGATCGCCAACCAGCTGTTTGCGGGCATCGCGCGCGGGCACGCGCTGTCGCTGCCGCGCTTCTACGCGCGCCGCGCGTTCCGCACGCTGCCGGTGTTCTGGCTCGTGCTCGCGGCGTTCGCGCTGTTCCCGTCGGCGCTGGGCGGGCGCACGCCGCCGCCGTGGTGGCGCTTCCTCACGTTCACGCAGAACATCGGCCTGCAGCCCGGGACGGCGTTCTCGCACGCGTGGTCGTTGTGCGTCGAGGAGCAGTTCTACCTGGTGCTGCCGGCCACCCTGGCCGCGGGGGCGTGGCTCGCGCGCGGACGCGTGACGCTCACGCGCGCGCACGGGTGGGCGCTGATGGCTGCGCTGGTGGCGGTGGGCGTCGGCGCGCGCTGCGTCCTCTGGCAGAAGTACGGTCAGCCGGCCGACGGCCGCGGCGATGGCTACATGGCCTGGGTCTACTACAGCACGCTGTGCCGCTTCGACGAGTTCATTCCCGGGGTGGCGGTGGCGATGCTCAGGAACTTCCATCGCCCGGCCTGGGAGAGCCTCGTGGCGCGCGGCGGTCTGCTGAGCGCGATCGGCGCCGCGGCGGTCGCCGTGATGATGACGCTGGCCGGCAGGTTCTACTACGACGGCACCGGCTGGGGCTTCTTCATGACCGCCTTCGGCTACTCGCTGATCGCCTGCGCCTTCGCCATCCTTGTCATGGCCGCGCTCAGCCCGTCGGCGCGCGTGCTGCGCTGGCGCATTCCGGGCGCGCAGTCGCTGGCGCTGTGGTCGTACTCCACCTACCTGTCGCACAAGCCGCTCGCGTACTTCCTCGCCCGGCAGCTCAAGCCCTTGGGGGTATCGGACGGCGCGCGCCTGGCGATCATCACCGTGGCCTGCGTCGCCGCGGGCAGCCTGCTGTACAAGCTGGTGGAGGCGCCGTTCATGGCGCTGCGCGACCGGCTGGTGCCGTCGAACTTCGACGCCGCCGCGCGGCCGGCGGCGCTGCCGGCCGCCGTCGACGCGATCAGCCCCTGACGCGCCGCAGCTCCATCACCCAGTTCGTCTCCCAGTCGCCGTCGGGCGCACCGTCCTGGCCGACCAGGGCGAAGTCCTGCGACCAGCGCGCCTGGTCGGGCCCCAGCCGCTCCCACAGGAATCGCACGCGCACCGGCCGGCCCTCGTCGAGGTCGTCGCCCTGGAACACGCCGCGGTCGCCGTTCCAGCCGCCGTGCACCGGCGGCTGCAGCTTGCCGTCGCGGCTGCTGATCCAGTAGATCGCCCATCGATGGGTGGTCGTGTCCAGCGTGCGGAAGGTGATGCCGGTGAAGCCCGCGCTGGCGAAGACGTTCTCGTCGGACGAGATGCGCCCGTCCATCATCGTGATCGCGTTGCAGGTGTGCTCGAAGTGGATCCACTCCGTGCAGCCGGCGTGGCGCTCGCGCAGGCGGCGGTCGGCGACGAGCCAGGTGCCCCCGACCAGGAAGTCGAAGTCGCCGGGGCGGCCGATGTAGTCGTTGTCGGTCATGGTGTCAGCCCTCCTCGGAAACACGGCGGCGCAGCGCCGATCGGTCGGTGGGGACGAGCCGCAGCTGCGTCGGTGGGCCGGACAGGTGCTGCCACCACCCGGGCCGCGCGAGGCAGCCCGAGGCCTGCAGCAGCGTGGCGTGGCGGCGCTCGGCGGCCTCGTCGTCGAAGCGGGTGATCCAGGCGATCACGGGCTCGTTCTCGCGCACGGGCAGGCGCGGGAAGTCGTTGGCGGCGGTCTCGCTGACCCAGCAGGCAAGCAGGTCGCCGCCCACGCCCACCCACCACGGGTGCACGTGCTGGTCGAACGCATGCACGAGCGCGTCGTCGGCCGGCCGGCGCAGCGGGCAGACGGTGATCGTGAAGACGCCGCCCGCGCGCGCCGCCGCGCCGGCCGCCGGACGCGGCTGCAGCGCGGCCCGCAGGCCCTGGTCGCAGCCGAGCGGGCGCAGCAGCAGCACGTTGTCGCTGTCGATCATCGTGGCGTTGGCCTTCTCGCGGTGTGCTTGCCAGACCGGCCCGTAGTAGAACGCGTGCAACGCGCCGGGGCGCGCCTCCATGTCGGCAAAGCCGCGCAGCCAGACGAAGCGGTCGGGGTCGTCGAGGTCGCGAAAGGTGCCGACGATGCGGATCCCGAGATCCTCCTGCGGCTCGATGAATTCGCGCTCGAACAGCGTGATGAGCTCGTCGCGGCGGCCGGGATGCAGCGTGTACTGGCGCAGCTCGAGCACCGACAGCGCCTCGGCGACTTCGATGGTGGACATGGCGGGGACTCCTCGATGAAAAGCGATGGCCGCATGCTCGCAGCCAATGCATGCCACCGCATGTCATGTTTTTGAGGCAGACTGCGTCCATGCGTGCCAGCCGCCTCCTGTCGCTGTTGATGCTGCTGCAAAGCCGCGGCCGGATGAGCGCGCAGGCGCTGGCCGAGGCGCTGGAGGTGTCGGTGCGCACCATCCACCGCGACGTCGACGAGCTGAGCGCCGCGGGCGTGCCGATCTGGGCCGACCGGGGCCGCCTGGGCGGCTTCCAGCTGCAGGCGGGGTGGCGCACCAAGGTCGACGGCCTGACCGCGCCCGAGGCGCAGGCGATGTTCCTGGGCGGCCTGCCGGGGCCCGCGTCGGAGCTGGGCCTGGGCGAGGCGATGGCCTCGGCGCAGCTCAAGCTGATGGCCGCGCTGCCGGACGGCTGGCGCGAGGACGCGCGCCGCGTGAGCGCACGCTTCCACCTCGACCCGATCGACTGGTATCGCGGGCCGTCGGCCACCGACCACCTGCCGACGATCGCGCAGGCGGTCTGGAGCGAGCGCCGCATCGCGATGCGCTACGAGAGCTGGAAGGGCGAAGTGTCGCGCCGCGTCGATCCGCTGGGGCTGGTGCTCAAGGCGGGCATCTGGTACCTGGCCGCGCAGGTCGCGAAGTCGGACAAGGCGGGCGTGCGCACCTACCGGCTGTCGAACATCCTCGATCTGGAGGTCACCGACGAGGGCTTCGAGCGCCCGGCGGACTTCGACCTCGGTGCGTGGTGGCTCGCCTCGACGAGGCGCTTCGAGAA
>DATCRO010000732.1:0-3014 GCA_036569025.1 Burkholderiaceae bacterium | reverse complement strand
CTGCCACACAATACCGCATCGCGCGGCCGGCTCGCCACCGGAGCGGCCCGCAGTCCCGCTCCCTCGTCCACCGCCCGATGCCCGACTTCCATCCGCTGTCCTCGCCGTCGTTCCAGCCGTCCTGCGAGCTGTGCCGCGAGGCCGGCGGCGTGCTCGTGTTCCAGTCGGCGCAGTGGCGCGTGATCCGTGCCGAGGACCCGGCCTTCCCGGCGTTCTACCGCGTCGTCTGGCGCGCGCACGTGGCCGAGTGGAGCGACCTGACGATGGCCGGGCAGGCCGCGATGATGGGCGCCGTGGGCACCGTCGAACGCGTGCTGCGCGACGCGCTCGCGCCCACCAAGATCAACCTGGCCAGCCTCGGCAACGTCGTGCCGCACCTGCACTGGCACGTGATCGCGCGCTTCGACTGGGACAGCCGTTTCCCCGCGCCCGTGTGGGCCGCGCCCGTGCGCGAGGTCGCGCCCGCGCCCGCTGCGCGCCTGCGCACGCCGCTGCCCGAGCTCGACGCGCGCGTGGCGCGCGCCGTCGCCGCGCTGGCGCCCGCCGCGTGAGGCGCGGGCTTCGGTTTTCGATGACGACCACCCTTCCGGGAGACCGCATGACCCGTCCCACGACCTTCGCCCGCCTGCGCCCCGCATGCTGGACAACCCCTCGATTCCACACTCCGTCACACCGCCCCGCCTTCCTCCAAGATGACGATGCAACGCCGATCCCTGCTCGCGCTGGCCGCGGGCGCCCTGGCCCCGTCCGCCGCCGTCGTGAGCACGGCCGCCCGTGCCGCCGACCTCTATCCGAACCATCCGCTGCGCTGGATCGTGGCCTACCCCGCCGCCGGCGGCTCCGACTTCCTGGCCCGCCAGCTCGCGCCGCAGATGGCCAGGCAGATGGGCCAGACCATCGTCGTCGACAACCGGCCCGGCGCGGCCGGCATCATCGGCACCGAGGCGGCGTCCAAGGCGCCGGGCGACGGCTACACGCTGCTGACCGGCGACAACGGCGCGATGGTGTTCCACACCGCGCTGTACAAGTCGCTGCCGTACAACCCGTCGGACTTCGTGCCGATCGGCTTCATGGCGAGCTTCCCGCTGATCCTGGCCGTCAACCCGTCGGCCGGCTTCACGAACGCCGCGCAGTTCCTCGACGCCGTCAAGCGCAACCCGGGCAAGTACAGCTACGCCTCGCCCGGCGCCGGCAGCCCGCACCACCTCGCGATGGAGCTGCTCAAGCAGCGCACCGGCAGCTTCATCGTGCACGTGCCCTACCGCGGCACCGCGCCCGCGATGCAGGACGTGATGAGCGGCCAGGTGCCCATCATGGTGATCGACACCGCCGCGGGCCTCACGCAGATCCGCAGCGGCAAGCTCAAGGCGCTGGCGGTCATGTCCAGGCACCGCATCCCGCAACTGCCTGACGTGCCCACGCTGTCCGAGGCCGGCGGCCCCGCGCTGAAGGACTTCGAGGCCGAAGCCTGGCAGGGCCTGTTCGCGCCCAAGGGCACGCCGCCCGACATCGCCGCGCGCCTGACCGCCGAGATGCGCAAGGCCATCCTCACGCCCGAGGTCAAGTCGCGCCTGGAGGGCTTCGGCCTCGAGGTGGCGCCCACCGACGGCCCGGCGCTGACGGCGTTCATCCAGAAGGAGACCGCGTTCTGGCACGCGCTGATCAGGGAGCGCCACCTGACGCTGGATTGACGATGGCCGACCCGGACACCGACGCCCGCATCGAGGCCTTCGTGGCGAAGTACACGCCCGCGATCGCGACGCAGCTGCGCGAGGCCCGCCAGCGGCTGCGCGCGCGCTTTCCGCGCGGCGTGGAGATGGTGTTCGACAACTACAACGCGCTCGTCTTCGGCATCGGGCCCACCGACAGGACGCGCGAGTCCTTCATCTCGATCGCCGGCTATCCGAGGTGGGTCACGCTGTTCTTCCTGGACGGCGCGGGACTGGACGATCCCTCGGGCCTGCTCGAGGGCGACGGCAGGCAGGTGCGCGGCATCCGGCTGAAGACGCCGGCGGACCTCGATTCACCGGCGGTCGCCGCATTGATCGCGCAGGCCGTCGCGCCGCACGCGGCCGCGCTCGCGGCGGCGCCGCCGCTGTCCACGGTGATCAAGGCGGAGGCCGGGAAGCAGCGGCCACGCCGGCCGGCGTCGGCCCCGGCCTGACAATGCGCGCATGAGCATCAACCACGCCGACATCGAGTCCTGCCGCGCCGGGATCGCCGCGCAGCTGCAGGCCTACCGCGACCTGGTGGGCGCCGCCTCAAAGGCGTCGGGCATGAGCCTGGTGCGCATCGACGCGGCGCTGGCCGCGTTCGAGCCGGCCTTCTTCGGCAACCTGCTGGTCGCGCTCGACGCGCGCTTCGCGTCGCGCCCGCGCGGCGCGGGCGCGAGCGCCGAGGTCGCGTTGATCGCGGATGCGCTGCTGCATCACGGCGGCGTGCTGACGCGCAACGCCGCCCTGCCCCATGACGCCGACGCGTCGGTGCTGCGCATCGACTTGGGCGAGCGGGTCGCGCTCAACGCGGACGACGTCGAGACGCTGGCCGCGGCGTTCCTGTCCGAACTCGACGGCCAAGCCACCGGCTGAGCAGCCGTCCGCGAAGTCGAGCCCGGCGATGGCCGGGCTGCATGCGCGACGGACCCGCCTTCGGTCGTCGCCATGCACGACACCCGCTTCGACATCGGCCGGACGCGGCCGGAACAGGACGGCCTCGTCGCCGTCGTCCTCGAGCGCTTGCGAGCGGGCCGCCGCCATCTCGGCCCCTCCCCAAAACCGGGCACCCGGAGGCGGTCAAAGATCACGGCCGGCGCTGCAGCGTGCGGTTCGCCCGGCACTCGAATGTAAGCAGATGTGCTGCAATGGTTTCAACGGTTCCCGACCCCGTGCCGGCCTCCGTCGCGAACGCCGGGAGGACAACCTGCGTCGCGCAACCATCGCCTTCCATCGACTGCGAGGCCTTCATGAATCATCGATCGCCGCTGCAGCACCTGCTGCACAACCTCATCCCCACGC
>DATCRO010000731.1:0-2130 GCA_036569025.1 Burkholderiaceae bacterium | reverse complement strand
GTACAGCGTGCCGCCCGCCAGCGCGAAGCGCTGGAGCGCGCCGTCGACCGGCATCGCGACGGCGGCGAGCCGATCCCACGCGACGGGCCGCGTGTCCGACAGCGGCACGCGCAGGATCTTGCCGCGCGGTGCATTGCCGATCGCGTGCACCCACAGCGCGTCGTCGTCGCCGAACTGTGCGTCGCGCACGCCATCGGTCCCGCTGGCCAGGCGGCGCCAGGCGCCCTCGCCGTTCGCGTCCGACGGCTTCACGAACAGCGCGACGTCGCCCCCGCGGCCGTCCTCGACCAGCGCGGCCACGTGCTTGCCGTCGCGGGCGCTCTCGAGGCGCACGCGGGCCAGCCGCGGCAGGCCGGCCGACAGCTCGACGCGATCGGTCCCCGTCGCGCCGAGCCGATGGAACACCACCTGCACGAGGGCCGGCGCGCCCGGCGACGCGACCTGCGTGCAGAAGAACCCGTTGCCGCCCGCGCTCCACGCGACGTCGCCGCCCGCGCCCGCCGACAGCACGCGGGCCACCTCGCCGGGCAGCACCTGCCCGGTGAGGACGTCCACCACGCGCACGACGGCGGTGCTCGCGTCGCCGGCCGACAAGGCGATCGCGACCCGGCGGCCATCGGGCGACGGCCGGAAGAACTCGATCGACACCGAGCCGTCCGGCGCGAGCACGTTCGGGTCGAACACGACGCGCTCGCTGCCGAGGTCGTCGAGCGACTTCAGCGCGACCAGCAGGGGACGCTGCGCCGGCGGCGCCGACTTGAGCGCGAACACGAGGCCGCCGCGCTCGACGAGCGACGAGTACGCGTTGGTGCCCGATTCGAGCAGCGCCTTCAGCCGCTGCCGCAGCTCGGCGCGCGCCGGCATCGCGTCGAGGTAGCGCCGGCCATAGGCGTGCTCGGCCGCGATCCACGAGCGCGTGTACGGGTCGCCGGCGTTCTCCAGCCAGCCGAAGTCGTCGCTGATCGCGCTGCCGAAGTAGTCCTGCGTCGTCGTGCGCGAGGCGGCGAACGGATAGCCGCGCAGCCCCGGCGCGACCGGGGTGACGACCTCACCGTTCACGACGCCCGGCCTGGCGCCGCCGCCCGCGCAGGCCGCCAGCGTGGCGACCGCGGCGGTGGCGATGGCCAGCGCGATCCGTTTCGGCGCCCGGGCGCGGTGCTGCGGCATGACGTTCAAGCGTGTCTCCCTCGTGGTGCTGGAATCGATCCGACCGCGATGTTAGGCGGCGGCGGCCCCGCCCCAAGTGCGCCGGTGTTGCAAAACGTGCGAACCACCGCACGCCGCGGCGGGATTGACAACCCGGCAGCGGGGCCGTAGAGTGATATCACTTTGATACCCACCGGGAGCTTCCATGACCTCGAACCAGGCCTCGCCCCGCGCGCTGCAACCGACGCGCGTCGAATACTCGGAGCGCCGCCTCACGTCCATGAACGGCTACGCGATGGTCTTGCTGGCCGTGGTGCTGGTGGTCGTCGCGCTCACGCGCTTCGTCTCGATCCGCGATGACATGGAGGCCGCCTCCGTGCTGCTCGCGCACGTGCTGCCCGGCCTGCTGTGCGTGCTGGCGACGGTGGCCGTCCTCGCCGGCCTGTACACGCTGCAACCCAACGAGGCGGCCATCGTGACGCTGTTCGGCCAGTACGCGGGCACCGACCGCGCCGAGGGCCTGCGCTGGGCCAACCCGTTCTTCGTCAAGCGCCGCATCTCGCTGCGCGCGCGCAACCTCAACTCGCCGGCGCTCAAGGTCAACGACAAGCGCGGCAATCCGGTCGAGATCGGCGCCGTCATCATCTGGCGCGTGGAGGACACCGCCAAGGCGCGCTTCGAGGTGGACGACGTCGACCTGTACGTGAAGCTGCAGTCCGAGGCCGCGCTGCGCCACGTCGCGTCGCTGTACGCCTACGACGAGGCCGACAGCGAGGACGCCGGCGAGATCACGCTGCGCGGCGGCCTCGACGACGTGGCGCAAGCGCTGGGCGACGAGCTCTCGGCGCGCTTCGCCAGCGCCGGCGTGGTCGTCTCCGACGCCCGCCTCACGCACCTGGCCTACGCCCCCGAGATCGCGCAGGTGATGCTGCGCCGCCAGCAGGCCGAGGCCGTCATCAGCGCGCGCCACAAGATCGTGCAGGG
>DATCRO010000730.1:0-32170 GCA_036569025.1 Burkholderiaceae bacterium | reverse complement strand
GGCTACATCAGCCTCGTCCCGTTGTTCGGCGTGCTGTTTGCGACGTCGTGGCTGGGCGAGCCGCTCGACGCATCGATCGTCGTCGGTGGCGCGCTGGCCGTCCCGCCGCCGCCGGTCGTGCGTCCCAAGCCGCCGCTGCCGGCCGGGTCGAACTGGCCGCGCGCCCTGCGCCACTGCCAGGTCTCGCCCTGGCGCACGATGGGCCCCGGCATGCGCTGGAGCCGCGTGACCGTGCCCCAGGACCGCGACGCCAACGTGCTGCTGCTGCGCATCGGCGCGGGCAAGTGCCTGCCGTTGCACACGCACGGCGGGACCGAGCTGACCCAGGTCCTGCATGGCTCGTTCGACGACGGCCGCGCCGTGTTCAGCGCCGGCGACTTCGACGAGGCGGATGCCGACGTGCTGCACCAGCCCGTCGTGCAGGCGCAGGGCGAGTGCATCTGCCTGGCCGCCGTCGACGGACGGCTCGTGTTCGACAGCTGGCTCGCGCGCTGGGCCAGCGCAATGGTCGGCCTCTGAGTTCCGAGGAGGCGCATGGGCGTCGTCGCAATCGGCCGCGCTGGCCAGATCCGGACGAGCAGGAGGGCGCGTGCATGGCCAGCGCGCTGACCCCCCCGCAGGTGGAGGTGCTCCGCCGGCTTCGTGACGGTGTCGGGCTCTCGACCGAGCCGCTGCGGCCGGGCTTGCTCCGCGAGGTGGCGTTCCTGATGGCGATGGGCCTGCTGGAACTGCACGGGCCCCTGGACGTTCAGCTGAGCGGCCTGGGCCGGGCGTACCTTGCGGCGGTCGAGGCGGAGGCGGGCCGGGACGGTCGAGAGGGTTCGGCGTCGGATCCGATCAGCGGCGCGCCAGGTTCATGACCGCCATGCCGATGACGGCCAGCGCGCCACCGACGACGATCGATGCGTCGAGCGGCTCGCCCAGCCACGACGTCGCAAACAGCACGCCGAACAACGGGACGAGGCTGATGTAGCCCGCGGCGGCGCCGGCGCCCAGCGCCGCCACGCCTTCGAAGTACCAGGCGTAGGCGACGACCGTGGCGCCGGCGGCCAGGAAGCCCAGGGCGACCCAGGTCGTCGCGCTCGCGGTCAGCGGGGTCGCGACCGCGGCGGGCCCTTCGAACACGAGCGCCGTCACGGCCAGCATGACGAGGCCGAAGGCCGCCGTGACGGTGGTCGTCGTGAGGGCGTCGATGCCGGCGAGCAGCCGGCGGCCGATCAGCGTGTAGGCCACCCACGTGGCGACGCATCCGAGCAGCAGCGCCTCGCCCTTGCCGACACTGCCGGCAAGCAGCGTCCATGGAGCGCCGTGCGTCATGACGATGAGCGCGCCCGCGGCCGCCAGCGCCATGCCGGCGCCGATGCGCCAGTTCAGGCGCTCGCCGAACCACCAGGCGGCGATCAGGGTCGTGACGACGGGGTTGGTCGTGACCACCAGCGCCGCGCGGCCGGCGGCGACATGGGACAGCCCGAGCATGAAGAACATCGCGTAGCCGAACACGCCCACCGCGCCGCCCACGGCCAGCCCGCCCCACTGGCGCCGCGTCAGCTTGCGCAGGCGGCCGAAGCCGCCGTCGACCTGCATCCACGCCAGCAGCAGCACGAGCGCGATGGCGAAGCGCCAGGTCGCGGCCGCCAGCGGAGGGAGCGCCTGGGCCAGCACGCGACCGCAAGGCCACGAACCGCCCCACAGCGCGGCCATGCCGACCAGCTTGAGATGGATCGCCCACGAGGAGCGGTGGCTGCCCGGGGCAGCGGCGGACGGGGAAGAGGTCATCGTGGTGAGTGGCGGGCCGCTCGCGGACGGTGCGAAGCGCGGCGGTCATTCTCGTCGAGCGTTGCGTCGCGACCGGTCTGGTCAACCTTCCGGCCGAGCGCTCGGGGCCGGCGTCGGCGGCAAGGAGGGCTGCGCGGCAGGTGCAGCCTGCTGCGGCAAGGATCGCCGCCTGAAGACGAGCAGGCCTTGCCGGTGGCGGCACCCCCGGCGACGCGTCGCGAGCGCCCTCGATCACGCCTGCCGAGCCGGAACGCGCCGTTTCATGCCGCTCCAGGCCGCCAGCCGCCGCTCGAGTGCTCGTCGGCACGCGAAGGCATGCCCATTGCCGCCGCGGCGGCTGAAACCGACTTGTCGCCGTGGACTGCAGCGCTCTCCTCACCCGCCAGCTGGCCGAGCTCACGGCACTGATCTCGCGCCTTCGATCGAGCAGGCGCGGCGAGGACGCCCTGCGCCTGTTCGGCGACCTCGCCAACCGGGCGGTGCTGCACGTGCTGTCGCGCGAGCGCGTCCTGTTGCCGGCGTGGCGCCACATCCGCTGGAAGGACCTGCCGCTCGACGCGATGACCGGCCATGTGCGCTTCAAGCAGGCGCTGGCCGAGCTCCTCGTGCGCCCGCCGTCCTCGGACGGGCATGCGCAGGCCCTGGCGGCGTTCGCCGAGCACGTCGAGCAGCAGCACCTGCTCGACCAGCACCGCCTCGTGCCCGTGCTCCGGGACGCGATGGACATCGAGCAGCGGCGCGCACTGTGCAACGACGTCGAGCTGCTGTTCGAGACGGGCAGCCCGCCGATGCGCGAGCTGACCGCGGGCGTTGCCTCGCCGAAGGATCTCGTCGCCGAGGCGGAGATCGTGCTGAGCTCGCTGGCCGCGATCCAGCCGGTCGCCCGACCGGCGCCGGCCTGACCGGCGTCAGTCCCGGCCCGGCCGGTTCTTGTCCCAGATCGCGAACAGGATCAGGCCGTAGCAGAGCAGGCGCACCAGGTAGTGCGAAGGCTGCGTCTCGTTCCACGCGGCGGTCAGGCCCATGTGCAGGCGGTTCGCCGCCTCGGCCCAGAACGAGATGGCGAAGCACAGGAAGAACCGGTCCTTCGAGCTGCGCCAGTAGCGCAGGAAGAAGAGTCCGGCGATCGCGCATCCGACGGCGATGCCCCCCAGCAGCAGTTCGTTGACCGCGAACATCGTCGGGATGTCCTGGGGGTTCATGCGTCGCTCTCCAGTACCAGGCCGACGACCAGCAGCGCCACCGACACGAAGGCCACGGCCTGCCGCGCCACCGAGAGGTCGACCGCGAGGAAGACGTAGCGATCCAGGATGAGGAGCACGTTGTTGGCGCACAGGCCCGCGAAGCACAGGCCGCTCCACAGCAGCAGCCTGAACCGGGTGCGCGCGTAGCTGCGCAGGAGCAGGAAGGCGCATGCGAACGCCGTGACCGCGCAGAGGGTGTAGATCGCCGAGGCCATTCAGGCGTCCTTTCTCAGCTTGAAGGCGTCCGCGAAGCGGCGGGCGTTCCGGTGCGTCTTGTCGTGGATCAGGTTGGTGATGCCCACCAGGTCGGCGGCATGGGCCGCGGCGACCCGGTCGAGCATCGCTGCCAGGCGCGGGTTCGCGGGCGCGTAGTCGAATGTCTCGCCCGCCTGCGACAGCACGCCCGCCTCGACCAGCGCGCGCAGCACGTCGGCGGCCGCGGGCTCCGGGATGTAGAGCTCGAGCGCGGCCTCGGCGATCGTGCGCGGCACCGCCTGCCGCCGGAACAGCAGCATCGCCTCCAGCCAGGCGACGCTCGGGACGCTGGCGACGACGAAGCGCCTCAACTCGTCATCGATCGGAGGCCGCGACGTCATCGAAGAAAGGGCGGGTCTCGGGGCGCGGCGCGCTCACGAGATCTCGCGGCGCCGGATGATCACGAACGCGCGCAGCGAATCGAGGCAGGGCAGCACCTGCACGAGCGAGCACCAGTCCGAGAACTTGCGGACATCGATCTGCATCGGCGCCGGGTACTGCCCACGGCGGTGGGCTTCGAGCGTGGCCTCGGAGATCATGGCTCGCCAGGCTTCGAGGGTCGGGGGGAAATCCTGGTCGTGCTTGCAGAGCGTCGCCATCGCGCTGAAGTCGTCGGGCGGCAGCGACACATCACCTAGGTCACGCATTGAGTCCGGGTCCTCTTGGCTGAACGAGCGTACAGTCCGTTCGCCGCACGCATGTCATTGTCCCTGAACGACAGGTCGCGGACGACCGGATCGACCCTGGGCGTCGGATCCGGAGTCACGACGCGCACGCCGTCAGGCTGCGGCCGGGCCGGGCAAAAGAAAGAGCCCGGACATGGGGGCCGGGCTCAAAGTGCTTCAAGGAAGGGACGGCCCAGGGAGGAAAAGCCGTCCGTTCCGGTACGGGCAAGAACTGTGCGAGCTGCACTTTTCAATGGCTGAGCGGGTCATTGCCTGCCGGTCCCGCTCGAACGCCCTGCGAGATCGCGGCGCCCGGTGCAGGGAGCGGCGCGGCCTCGGGCATGGCCATGGCGACGCGCTGCCGCAGGCGCCGCGCGCGTGCGTCGGCCAGGATTTCGGCAAGTTCATGGGGGCGCAGGGGCTTGGCGTGGAAGCGGTGGAAGCCGGCCGCCTCGCAGCGGCGGCGGTTCTCGTCGGAGCTCGCCCCGGTGAGGCAGACGTACAGCGGATCGGCAAGTCCGTCGCCGCGTTCGCGCATTTGCTGCAGCACGCGGCAGCCGTCCGCACCGGGCATCTCCAGGTCGAGCACGACGACGTCAGGCTCGAACGACGCCGCCACGGCCAGCGCGATCGCCAGCCCGGAGGCGGCCTGGGCCTCGCAGCCCGAGAGGCGCAGCAGGGCGCAAAACGTCGCCGCGGCGTCGACGTTGTCGTCGACGACCAGCACCCGCAGTTTGTCGTCCTGGGCCGGCATGGCGAAACCTGATCGGTCGTTTCGCCTACTGTCGGGCAATATGTGTGCCAGTCCCATTTGCGGCGCCGACGCCGCGCCATGCGCCGTGGGAGCGCACGTACGAGGCTGCCGAGCGGGAACGTCCGATCAGTGTTGTCGGGTCGTGGCGAAGTGCGCAGGACAACGTTGTCCCGGCTTCAGAAGGCGGTCCTTCGGTCGATGAAGACGGGTTCTCGCCGTACCCGTTCCATGTCCAAGAAGTCGCTTCTCGTCCCTTGCTTGTCGCTGAGCCTGGGCCTGGCCTCCAGCGCCGCGCTCGCGGCCAACCCGAGCGTGCCCGACCTCGCGTCGATGCCGCTGGACCAACTGCTCGACATGCAGGTCTCGGGCGTCTCGAAGTTCCCGTCGACGCTCGCCGACACCGCGGCCGCGGTCACCGTCGTCAGCGCCGCCGAGATCCGCGCGCTCGGCTGCCGGACACTGGCCGACGTGCTGGCGACGGTCAAGGGCGCGATGGTCACGACCGATCGCTCCTACAGCTACATCGGCGTGCGGGGCTTCTACGCGCCCGGCGACTACAACACGCGGGTGCTGCTGCTCATCGACGGCGTGCGCGCCAACGACGCGCTCTATGACCAGGCCTACCTGGGCAGCGAGTTCCCGGTCGACATGGCGCTGGTCGATCGCGTCGAGTTCATTCCGGGGCAGGCGTCGGCCGTCTACGGCGCGAACGCGCTGTTCGGCGTCGTCAACGTCGTCACCCGCCGGCCCGACGCGGGCGCGCCCGCCGGGGCGGAGGCGACCCTCGGCTCGTTCGGCGAACGCCGCGTGCGGCTGGAGGACACGCTGTCGGCCGCCGGCGGCGCGGTCGTGCGGCTGTCGGCCTCGTCGGGCGGGACGCGCGGCGAGGATGTGCCGGCCGACGGCGCCGTGACGCCGCGCGGCGACTTCGAGCAGCGCACGAGCGTGACGCTGAACGCGCGTTATGGCGGCCTGGCGCTCTCGCTGATCCAGTCGCATCGCACGCGCGGCAACCCCGCCATCGTCGATACCCTGGCGGGCGACTGGCGCACGCGCAACATCGACAACCAGGGCCTGTACGACCTCACCTGGACAGGCTCGAGCGAGGCGGGCGACCAGTCGACGCTGCGCCTGTACGGCGGGAGCTACCACTTCGTCGGCCGCTACGTCATGGACGCGGCGCCCGTGACGATCAACGAGGACACCGACACGGCCCACTGGGTCGGCGCCGAGGGCCATGTCACCACCGAGCGCATCGCCGGCCATCGCCTGACGGCCGGCGCGGAGTTCCAGCTCTCGCCGATGCTGCGCTCGTTCAACGCGGACGTCGCGCCCCCGAGCGAGCCCTACCTGGATCGCAACGACCCGTCGCGCCGCCTGGCCGTCTTCGCCGAGGACGTCTGGCGTGCGACGGGCACCGTGTCGGTCGACGGCAGCCTGCGGCTGGATGCGACGCGCGGCTACCGGGCGCAGCCGAGCGGCCGCATGGCGCTCGTCTGGCGGCCCGCGGACACGCTCGTGACCAAGGCCATCGTCGGGACCGCCTACCGGCCGCCGAACGACTTCGAGGCCCACTACCAGATCGCCGGCTCCGGCGGCTACGAGGTCAATCCGCGCCTGCGACCGGAGGCGGTGCGCGGCGCCGAGCTCAACGTCGAGTGGCATCCCGACGCGAGCGACAGCCTGGGCGGATCCCTCTTCGAGAACCGCGCCGAGCGCCTGATCGTGCAGGCGCGCGACGACGCCAACGACAGGTACACCTTCGTCAACCAGGGCACCGTCGTGGCGCGCGGCGCGGAAGTGGAGTGGCAGCACGCGTGGGCGCAGGGCCCGCGCCTGCGCGCCAACGTCAGCACGTCCTTCGCGCACGACCGGGCCACCGGCACCCCGATCGCCGTCTACGCGCCGCACTGGATCGCCAACCTGACGGCGATGCTGCCGCTGGCCGCGGGCGTGCAGGCGGGGCTGCAGTGGCGCGCCGTCGCGCGCCGCGGCGGCGCGGGCGCGTATGCGCTGGCCAACGCCGCGCTGTCGTCGACGACGGCGGCCGGCGGCTGGTCGTGGTCGGCGAACGTGCAGAACCTGTTCGATCGCCGATACGACGATCCGGGCACCGACCTGGAGGCGCAACCTTCCATTCGGCAGGCCGGGCGCAGCATCGAGATCACCGTCTCGAAGGCGTTCTGACGATGAACGGACTCCATTCGTTGCGGCGAGCCTGGCCCGCGTGGCTGGCCGGCGTCGGGCTCGCGCTGCTGCCGCTGCGCGGCGCGTTGGCCGTGGAGCGCGGTGCGCTCGAGGCCGCCATCGTGTTCAACGTCCTGCAGTTCGTCGAATGGCCGAACGAGAGCGCGCTGGCCGACGGCTCGGCGCTCACGCTGTGCCTGCGAAGCGACAGTCCGATGATGGCGCCGGTGCGCCTGCTCGAAGGGCGCGCCGTGCGGCGCATGACGCTGCACGTGGCCGGGCTCGAGGGCGCCCCGCACCCGTGCCAGGCGGTCTACGTCGACTCCGCGGCGGCCGAACAGGACGCGCGCAACGCCGTGCGCGAGCCGGCGCTCGTGATCGGTTCGAGCGACTATCGTCCCGCGGCCAGGCCCTCCATCCAGCTCGTGTTCACCGACGGCCGGCTCGCGTTCGACATCGACCAGCGCAAGGCGCTGCAGTCGGGCCTGTCCATCAGCTCGCGCCTGCTGCGCCTGGCCAGGACGGTTTCGGAATGACGTCGCCCGCCGTCCTCCCGCCTGGCCGATCCGCGCCGCGCCCGCGATCGCTGGCCGCGCGCCTCACGATCGCGGCCCTGCAATCGACGGCGCTCGCGCTGCTGGTCGCGGGACTGGCGGTCAACGTGCTGGTCTATGGCTGGTCGCATGCGACGCTGCGCGGCCAGGCGGAACTGCAGGCGGCCATCGCTTCGGACGGCATCGCCCCCGCGCTGCTGTTCCGCGATGCGCGCGCCGCGGGCGAGATCCTGCAACTGCTCAAGAGCTCGCCAGACATCCGCCAGGCGACGGTGCTGGACGTCACCGGCCAGGTGTTCGCCCGCTATGACGCGGTGGCGCCCGACGCCGCCGCGCGCAAGCTTCCCGCGGAGCCCGGCGCCATCGAGGTCCGCGAGCCGGTGATGCAGGGGCGCGAGCGTCTCGGCGAGCTGCGCCTGGTCGTGTCCCGGCGCGCCCTGCAGCGCCAGACGCTGATGCTGTGCGGCGCGACCCTGCTGTCCGCGCTGCTGGGCCTGGTGGTCTCCTACGTGCGCGTGCGGCGCGTGCGCCGGGCCGTCGCCCGGACCGAGGACGAGCTGAACCAGCTCGCGTACTTCGACCCGGTGACGGGCCTGCAGAACCGGCACGCGGCGATGGAACTGCTGGCCGGGCTCGCCGGCGAGCCGTCGACCCGCTTCTCGGTGCTGCTGCTGGACCTGGACGACTTCAAGCTGGTCAACGACACGATGGGGCATGCGGCCGGCGACGCGCTGCTGGGCCAGCTGGGCGGCGCGTTGCAGCAGGCGTTCGGCGCCACCGGCAAGGTCTTCCGCCTGGGCGGCGACGAGTTCGTGGCCGTGATCCGCTCGCGCCGCGCCGGCGAATCGGCCGAGCACCTGGGTCGTCATGCGATCGCCTGCTTCAACCAGCCGATGCGCTTCCGCGGCAAGCTCATGCCGGTGCACGCCAGCGTGGGCATCGCCGAGTTCCCGGGCCATGGCGCCACGGCGCAGGAGCTTCTGCGCGCGGCCGACATCGCGATGTACCGCGCGAAGTCCTCGGGCAAGAACGGCTTCGCGATCTACGACGAGAGCATGGATCGCGAGAACGTCGCCCGCCTGCAGCTCAGCGAGGAGCTCGCCGCCGCGCTGCAGCGCGACGAGCTCGTCCTGCACTACCAGCCCATCCTCGATCTCGGGACCGAGGCGGTCATCGGTGTCGAGGCGCTCGTGCGCTGGCGCCATCCGACGCGCGGATTGCTGATGCCGGGCGCCTTCATCGAGGTGGCCGAGGGCTCCGGCCTGATCGTGGAGCTCGGTGGCTGGGTGCTGCGCGCCGCGGCGCGCCAGCAGGCGGCCTGGCAGGGCCGCGGCCTCGGGCACCTGTTCATCGCCGTCAACGTGTCCGCGCAGCAGCTGGCGCGGCGCACGTTGATCGACCAGGTGGACGCGGCCCTGAAGGACAGCGGCGCGGATCCGCGCCAGCTTCAGATCGAGCTGACCGAGCACGCGCTCATCGAGGACGTGGCCGCCAACGTGCAGATGCTGGCCATCCTGAAGCTGCGCGGCATGAAGATCGCCATCGACGATTTCGGCACCGGCCTGTCGTCGCTGTCCTACCTGAAGCGCCTGCCGATCGACAAGATCAAGGTCGACCGCAGCTTCGTCAACGACCTGAGCAGCACCGGCGAGGACTACGCCATCGTGGCCACGATCGTGGGCCTGGCGAGCGCGCTCAAGAAGGAGATCGTCGCCGAGGGCATCGAGACGCCCCAGCAGCTGGCCGTGCTCCGGCGCCTGCATGTGCACCACGGCCAGGGCTATCTGTTCAGCCGCCCGGTCCCCGCCGAGGAGATCGAGGCGATGTCCTCGAGCGTCGCGCACGAGCCGGTCCGGGCCGAGCCGCGGTGACGCGGATCGCGCCCTTGCCGAGCGAACGTCCGGCATGCACGGCGGCGGCGGCCGTGCGTAATGCCCGGAGTCGGTCGGATTGGTGAGGGGAGTTCGTGACGTCCGCCGTTCCCGGCCGCGATGGCATCAAGTAGTCTCGGAAAGCGTCGACAACAGACGAGCGGCAGTGAACTCGGGCGAGGCGCTGCGCCTGGCCCCGTCGCCCTCGTCGCCCCGAGATCCCCAGACAAGAATGCAACCCGCTTCCCCGTCCGATCACCTGCTGGACCGCAACCTGGCCACGCTGGACGCGGTGATGGCGTTCGCGGAGTTCTCGCCCGATGGCGAGCTGCTGCACGCCAATCGGCACTACCTGCAGATCTTCGGCTACGAATTGTCCGAGGTGCAGGGCGCGCACCATCGCATGTTCTGCGATCCGGCGTACGTCGCATCGCCCGAGTACGCGACCCTGTGGCAGCGGCTGCGCGCGGGCGAGGCCCATACCGACCTGTGCGAACGCCGGCGCCATGGCGGCCAGGCGTGCTGGCTCGAGGCCACGTACGCGCCGGTGCTCGGCGCGCGGGGCCAGGTGCTGCGCATCGTCAAGATGGCCAGCGACGTCACCGAGCGCGTCGGCCGCGAGCGCCGGGCCACCGAGGAGATCCGGCGGCTGTCGATGGTCGCGGGCGTCACCGACAACGCCGTGCTGATCACCGACGCCGATCGGCGCATCACGTACGTCAACGAGGGCTTCACGCGCATGTTCGGCTGGCGCCTGGCCGAGATCGCCGGCCGCCGCCCGGCCGGACTGCTCGCGCCGCACCTGGAGGGCGAGGAGGGGGCCGTCCTGGACAGCCTGCGCGCGGGCACGTCGCTGCGGCGCGAGGAGATCCTCCATGGACGCGACGGCGCGCGCTACTGGTGCTCCATCACCAGTGATCCGGTGTTCGACGAAGGGGGCCGCCTCGTCAACGCGGTGAGCGTGCTGACCGACATCACCCAGTCCAAGATGCAGGAGGTGCTGCAGCACCGCGTCCTCGAGGCCATCGCGCGCGAGCGGCCGCTCGTGGAGGTGATGGAGATGATGTGCGCCGAGGTCGAAGGCATCCTGCCCGGCATCGCCACCTTCATCACCGAGGCCGATGCACAGGGGCGCCTGCTGCCGCTTGCGGCGCCCAGCATGCCTGAGGCCTACCGCCTGCGCGTGGCCGACAAGGCGCGCTGGCCGATCGGCTCGCCCGCGCAGGAGGCCGCGTGGTCGGCCGACGGCCTGGTGTGCGCCGACATCGCCGGCGACCCGTCCTTCCCCTGGCCCGAGTTCCGCGCCGCGCTGCTGGACATGGGCTACGCGGCGTGCTGGACGATGCCCGTCAACGCGGTGGACCACACGCGGCTGGGCACCGTCACGTTCCACTACACGCGTGCGCATGCGCCGTCCGAGTTCCACCGCCGGCTCATGGCCGCGTGCATCCACCTGTGCGCGCTCGCGTTCGAGCGCGAGCGGTCGAAGGCGCGCATCCGCCAGCTCGCCTTCTACGACGCGCTGACCGCGCTGCCCAATCGCAGCCTGCTGCTGGCCAAGGCGGAGCAGGCGCTCGCCGCGGCGGCCCGCACCGGCGCGCCGGCCGCGGTGATCTTCATCGACCTCGATCGCTTCAAGCAGGTCAACGATTCGCTGGGCCATGCGGCGGGCGACGAGCTGCTGTGCCACGTCGCGCGCCAGATCACGCGCGACAAGCGCGCGGTCGACATCGCCGGCCGGCTGTCCGGCGACGAGTTCGTGCTGGTGCTGCCCGATTGCGACGCCGAGGACTCGACCGTCGTCGTCGAACGGCTGCAGGCGCGCATCGCCGATCCGCACGAGATCGCGGGCCAGCGCCTGAACGCGTCGGCCAGTTGCGGGATCGCGTTGTTCCCGTCCGACGGCGTGGACATCGAGACGCTCCTGATGCGCGCCGACATGGCGATGTACCAGGCCAAGACCGACAGCCGCGGCAGCTACTGCTTCTTCAGCGCCGAGATGAACGCGCTCGCGCAGGAGCGCCTGGCCCTGGAGACCGCGCTGCGCGCCGCCCTGCAGGGCAACGGACTCTCGCTGCACTACCAGCCGCAGGTCGACCTGCGCACCGGCGAGCTCTGCGGCGCGGAGGCGCTGGCGCGCTGGTCGCATCCCGAGCTGGGCAACGTGCCGCCGTCGCGCTTCATCCCGCTGGCCGAGGACTGCGGCCTGATCGCGGTGCTGGGCGACTGGGCGCTGCGCACGGCGTGCGACCAGCTGGCCGCGTGGCGCGCCGCAGGCCTCGTGGTGCCGTCCGTGTCGGTCAACCTGTCGTCCACCAGCTTCCACGACCTGGGGCTGCCGCAGCGGCTGGTGGGCATGCTGTCCGAGCGTGGCCTGGCGCCGCCCGACCTGGTCGTCGAGATCACCGAAGGCACGCTCATCGACGACCACCCGGCCACGCGGCGCACCATCGGCGAGATCCATCGCCTGGGCGTGCGGCTGTCGGTCGACGACTTCGGCACGGGCTACTCCAGCCTGAGCTACCTGCGGCGCCTGCCCATCCACGAGCTCAAGCTCGACCGCTCGTTCGTCAGCGACCTCGAGACCGACGTCACCGCGCAGGCCCTCAGCCGCGCCGTGGTGCAGATCGGGCACAGCCTGGGCCTGATCGTGGTGGCCGAAGGCGTCGAGACCGAGGCGCAGATGGCGCTGCTGGCCGGCCAGGGCTACCAGGTGGCGCAGGGCTACCGCATCTCGCGCCCGATGGATCCGCGCGGGTTCGGCGAGTGGCTCGCGCAACGCAGCGCGGCGGCGACGGCCTGCGGCTGAGGCGCGCCCAGCGCCTGCGTCCGGGACACGCCGGCGGCATGGCGGCACTCGACTGCGGCCGCAGCGGCGCGGAGCTGGCCGGCATCGTCGTGTGCTCGGCGCGCCGGTGCTCGTCCTTCAGGGGACGCAGGACGAGGTGGGCGGCGCGGTGGCGCTTGCCGGAGTTCCCGCGGACACCTGCGAGCGTGTCCGCGGGCTTGAGCTCACTCGAGGAGCCGGATCACTGGATCCGGCAGATCGACTGCGAGTTCGACCACTCCTTCTGCACGGTGTAGGTCACGCCGTCGGTTCCGACGACGGTGCCCTGCTGGGCATTGCAGATGTCGCCGATCTCGCCGTACGTCCGGTTGTACCAGGCCAGCGGCGAGGCGTAGGTCGTCGCGATGCCGACGTCCGGATCCGTCACCGTCTCGATCATCTCGTGCGACGAGACGGAGCTCATGTTGTTGAAGGGCGTGCTGCCGCCGCAGCCCACGTCGCAGCCCGAGCCGGCGCTGTTGTCCGGGTGCACGCCGTACATCCAGGTCGCGGAGCTGCCGGCCACGGTGCCGTGGTACGCGCAGAAGCCGCCGGAGACGCAGGAATTGGAGCCGCCCTGGCTGATCGTCTTGCCCTTGGGGAAGAACACGGCGTAGTACGTGTTGGCGTTGGGCGCGGCGAGGTGGCCGGCGCTGATCTGCGCGGCCAGTTCGGCCTGGATCTGCGCGTCGGTGATCGTGCTGCCGTTGCGCGAGCTGGACGGCGTGATCGTGACCTGGCCCGCGAAGCTGCCGTATCCGATCGACTGCGTGGTCTTGCCGCTGCCGGTGCCGTAGTCGCCGTTCAGCCATGTGAAGTACGGGCTGCCGACCACGCCGCTGTAGAACGCCGACATCGTGCCCGAGCCGGTGCCCTGGACGAAGGGCTGGTAGGTGCCGCTGCCATACAGCACCTGGATCACCTTGATGTTCTTGACGATCGGGCCGCCGTAGTAGGTCAGCGTCTTGCCCGAGCTGCGGGCGGCGATCGTCGAGGAGCGCGCCGCCGCTTCGGCGGCGGCGCGCTGGCCGGCCACCGATCCGGGCATCGCCAGGGAATCCGGGTCGTTCTTCCAGTGCACGCCCCGCGGCGCCGCGGCGTTGGCGGCTGCGTCGGGCATCGCCTTGGCGGACTCCTGGGCCAGGGCGCAGAACGACGCCGCGGCCAGCGCGGTCAGGACGATGGGACGGGCAAGACGACGGGAATCGAATTTCATGGCGCAATCCTCTCGGGTGGATGGGATGTCGAAGGGGCGGCCACGGCTCGATCAGAGAATGGCCTCTTTGCACATTAGCCGTTGCGATGCGACGGCGGCATCGGGTTGCGCCGGATGTTGCGGTCGCCGCCATACCCCAAATGCGGTATGGCGGGCTTCGCGCCATCACGCGAATTCGGCGGCCTTCCCCGGAGCCGCGGCGTTTGTCGCGGCCGACCCACCTTGGCCAAGGACTTTCCCTGTCGGAACTACCCCGTACTCGGAGCGCCGGGGGCCGGGTGCAAGAATCGATGCGGAGGTGACGTCGATGTCCATTGCTCGAACTCTTTCGTTCCATTTCGCGGCGGTGGCGCTCGGGCTGGCGACCTGCGGTGCGTTCGCCGACGATGCGGCCATCCGACGTGCCCTCTCGGAGCGCTTGCCGGACCTGCCGCGGATCGACGAGATCACCAAGTCGCCCGTCCAGGGGCTCTACGAGGTGCGCTACAACGGCACGGAGATCCTGTACGCCAGCGAGAACGGGGACTACGTGTTCGTCAACGGGTCGCTTGTCGAGACGCACTCGCGTCAGAACCTGACCGAAGCGCGCAGCCAGGCCTTCATGGTCACCGACTTCGACAAGCTGCCGCTGAAGGACGCGATCGTGATCCGGCAAGGCAACGGCGCTCGCCGCATGGCCATGTTCGTCGACCCGTACTGCGAATACTGCAAGTCCTTCGAGCGCGACCTGGTCAACGTCCGTGACGTGACCATCTACGCCTTCATGATCCCGATCCTCGGGCCGGAGTCCAAGACGCGGGCGCGCGACATCTGGTGCGCCGGCGATCCGGCCAGGGCGTGGCGCGACTGGATGCTGCGGCGCGTGGAGCCGATGCGCGCGATGAAGTGCGACGTCGCGCCGCTCGAACGCAACGTTGCCTTCGCGAGCCAGCAACGCATCTCGGTCACGCCGTCGCTGTTCTTCGGCGACGGCTCGCGCAAGAAGGGCATCCTCACGGCCGACGCCGTCGAATCGCGACTCCGCGAGGCCGCGCCGCACGCGACGGCCGCGCGTTGAGTCGCATGTCCTGGCCGCAGGCGATGACCGTCGCGAAGTTGCGCCACGCGGTGCGATTCGCATCTGTCGCGGCGGCGTATGCCTTCGCGCTGCTGGCGCCGGATCCGGCGCATTGCGGGTCGTTGACGGTGCGCGACGCCGCAGGCGATCAATGGCGCGCGGTCAGCGATCCGGCGGACGGCGCCCAGGGCTACGTGCTCGAGCATCTGGACGCCGACGGCCGGCTCGATCCGAACTTCGGTCATGGCGGTCGCCGGCCGCTCACGATCAGCGCCACGGACGACGCGCCCACCGCCCTTCGCGTCGACGACGGCGGGCGAATCTGGGCCAGCGGCGCCAGCATCGCCGGCGGCCAGCCGCAAGTGGTGATCCTGCGTTACCTGCCCGATGGCGCACCCGACCTGCGTTGGGGCGTGCAGGGCAAGGCGCAGGTCGTGCCTGGCGGGTTGGCGATCAAGCCGAACGATCTGCTGCCCCTCGCGGACGGATCGCTGCTCGTGGCTGGCGTCGCAGCCAACGTCGAGCCGACCCGGGCGGTCGTGTTCCACCTCGCGGCGGACGGCTCGCTGGACCTGTCATTCGGCACGCGAGGAACCTGGCAGCGAACGGACGCCGCGCAAGACCTGACGGCGACCAGCCTGGCGGTCGGCGACGGCGGCGCCGTGGCCGCCTGCGTGGTCGCACGCGGCGACCACCCGGCCGCGGAGATCTGGTCGCTCGCCATGCCGACGCCCAAGCTCGTCGAGCAACAGGCACTCGACCCGGGGCGCGACGGCGAGGACATGCGGGTCGCGTGGAGCGGCATGCACTGGGCATTCGGCACCGGCAACGCTCCCACGCTGGCGGGCCTGCGGGCGACGCTCGACCCGGCAGGCCTTGCGGCGGAACGCGCCGCGGCGTCCGCGCCGTCCGACCCGGGCCAGGGCGGCTTCAGTCCATTCGCCTCGGACGGCGCCGCGCCGTCATCGACGGCGGGTGCGACCGCGGAAGCGAGGTCGCCTTCCGACACCCTCGTGGCGGCCGGCGTCGCGCTTGTCGCCATCGTCGCCGTCATCGTGTCGCTTCGAATGCGACGACGCGGGACGTGAGCGGCGCCGCCTACTCGCCCACCACGGTGAAGAAGATCTGCCCGTCGTAGTCGTCGTCCCAGTCGCCCGACCAGTCGCGCAGGCCGTAGCTCACCTGCACCTGCACGGCCGCGCCGCTGATGCCGCCCGAGGGGACCTGCACCTGCACGTCCAGCAGCCCGAAGTTGTGGTCGTCCCCGTGCGAGAACTCGACGTTGAAGCCGCTCAGGAAGGCCGCGGCCTGGCTGACGGGCGCACCCATGGTCACCGTGGTCGTCTGCACCTGCGGGCCGGAGCCCGAGTGCTGGCCGAACGTGACCGATCCGTTGATGATCTGCATGTCTCGTCTCCTTCCAGGTGTTCAGCGGCGTGCGCGATCGAGCGGCCAGGACTGGTGCAGCCAGTCGCCGTCGGCGGTGCGCATGGTGACGCGGATGGTCTGCGTGTCGCGCGGCAGGCGGCGCAGGTCGAGCTGCGGGCCGACCGCGAGCTCCTCGCCGCGCTCGCCGTACCAGCGCACGCGCGTGACCTCGACCGACTTGCCCAGTTCACCGATCGCGGTGGCGCGCAGCACCTGCGTGCCGGGCTTGGGGCCGCGCGCCTTGGCGTCGTAGCCTTCGAGGTACAGCGACGCCGTGCCGGCGCCGCGGCGCCGGTCGGGCGGGCAGTCGCCGCCTTCGCCGCCGCCCGGCTTGCCGCCGCGCGGGATGGTCGTCTCGGCATGCCCGGTGGCGACGCCACACGAGGCGAGCACCCGCACGCGCAGGTCGGCGCGGCGGTAGAGCGTCGCCGGGACGAGCGCCGTGCGGGCCGTGCCGCGCGGCGCGATGCCGCGCCAGATGCCGTCCTCCTCGTCGTACCAGTGCACGAGGTAGGTGAGGGCGTCGCAGCACGGTTCGCAGCAGTCGGTGGCCAGCGTCTCCAGCGCCACCGGCTCCCACGACAGCTGCATGCCGCGCTCGCCGGGCTTCGACTCGCCGAACCTGACCTGCGGCGGACGCGCCGGGATGCATTCCTCGTGGATCTTGCGGTCGTTCTCGTAGACCAGCAGCCAGCGTGCGGACGCCGGGTAGGGCACCGCACCGCGCATCGTGCGCGGCCAGCAGTGGCAGCCGGCCCGCTGGCAGCCGCAGTCGAGCGGCGCGCAGACGAGCGTGCGGCGGCACGCGTCGAGCAGTTCGACCGTGAACTCGCTGCAGCCGTTGCCGAACGACCTGGGCAGCGACAGGAAGTGGAACGACGGCAGGCGCCGCACCTGGCGCTCGCGCGTGACGACGAGGCGCAGCATCAGCGTCTCGACCGGCACGTTGCCCAGCGCGTGGCCGCTGGCCAGGCCGGCGCCCGGCCCGCCGTTCTGCGCCGGGAAGGCGCCGCCCAGGGCCATGTAGGTGTAGGCGCTGACCCATTGCGGGCCCCAGTAGGCCATGAAGTCGGCCGTCGACGCGGGGTCGAACACGGTGTTGGTGGTCGGGTCGAAGCCGAACACGCCGATGCTGCCGGCGGGGAACGCGCCGTACTGCGGGTAGTGGTCGTCGACGTTGGCCGGCGGCGGGTTGCAGCGGCCGGAATTGCAGGGCGCGTGCTGGCGCCCGAGCGCGTGGCCGACCTCGTGCGGCACGTCGCCCACCTGGTCCAGGAAGATCGCGGCCTGGCTCACCGTGCCGCAGCCGCCGATGTTGCTGCCCGGCGTCTGGATCAGCGACAGGTCGGGCAGGAAGCCGGCATAGACGTCGCTCGATCCGCCCTGCATGTCCGAGAGCTTGTCCAGCAGGTCGTTCATGCCGTCGCCGCAGCCGCCCTGCGTGCCGATTGTGAAGTTGACGTTCTCGCCGAAGTCCAGCGTCGAATAGCCGTTGACGCTGACCTCGCCCACCGGATACGTGGCGCGCAGCTGCGTGAGCGCATTGGTGACGATGTCGGACTGCGTCGGCGCGGTGAGGTCCAGCCCTTGCGCGGTGTAGTGCACGCCCACCAGGAAGATGTCCAGCGGCGCCACCGGCACGAACGTGAGCGTGCGCGTGAACGGGGCCGACTTCGTCGAGGCGTCGGCGGCGTCCCAGACCTGCACCGTGACGGTGACCGTCCCCACGCACCACGCGCCTTCGAGCATGAAGTTGAGCGTGTTGTCGGCCACCGCCTGGTTGATCGCGGAGTCGGCCAGCGGCACGATGGCGCCGCCCGAGTTGATCGGATCCAGCGTGAGCGTCGTGCTGCCGGTGCGCACCGTCATCTGGCCCGTGAGGTGGCTCACCGGCGGCAGGCCGGAGAAGGCGTCGTAGTCGACGTACATCCGGAAGCCCGTCGCCTTGCTCTCGACGAGCGCGATGGCGTTGTCCGGCAGGACGTTGGAGGCGTCGAGGAAGCGCGCCGCGCGGAAGAACTGCACGGCCTGGTTGGCCTCCATGTCGACGATGACCATGTCGCCGCGCGGCGGCGGCGCGGTGGCCGAGACGAGGTCGGCCAGCACCGCGAACTCCACGGTGCCCTGGTAGTCGTCGTCCCAGTCGCCGGACCAGTCGCGAAGGCCCAGCGTGGCGGTGACGTTGACGACGTTGGACGTGACGGTGGCGTCGACCTTGATCTGCAGCTTGCCGATGTTGTGGTCGTCGTTGTCGCCGAAGGCGGCCGAATAGCCGATGAGGCCGACCGCCGCCTGGTTCACCGCGCGCGGGAAGATGACGGCCTGCGACGCGGTGCGCGGGCCGCTTCCGCGCAAGGGGGCACTGAAGTCGGCGCTGCCGATGCGGATCTCCATGGCGAGTTCCTTTCCCGTTGCGATGCCCGCGATGCCTGCAGGCGTCGCGACCGAGTCTAGGCAGCGCGCTCGCGCGGCCAAGCCCCTATTGCCGCACTAGGGAGCCCGCGACCGCGCGCCTGGTCGAATGCAACGGGTCGGCGCCGCAGCCGTGGAACTGGAGGCAAGCCGCCGCCAGCGCCTCGAGATCGACGCGCAATTGCATGGCCAAGCGGACACGAGTACCGCATCGGTCATTCGATCCGGCGGGCGACCAAGACCGGGCGCTCCGGCACTCACTGAGGTCTGCCCAAGCTGCCGGAGCGGCGCCGCGCGCCCTCGCGACCCTCGACCTATCGTCGCGCCGCTAGCGGTGCGAGGTGATCCGCGACAAGCGATCGCAGGACCACCAGTCTTCCCTTGAAGAAGTGGTCGGTGCCCGGGACCACCACCACCGGCTGGCCGTCCAGGCGAGCCCAGTCCAGGACCGAGCTCAGCGGCACGCGGTCGTCGCGCTCGCCGTGGACGACGAGCGCGCCCGGGATGCCGGAAGGGGTATCGTAGGCCTGGCTGCCACGCAGTTTGCCGTAGGGGAGTCCAGCGAGCACCACGCGACGCAGCGGACGTCCGGCCTCGGCCAGCTGCTTGGCGACCTTCGCGGCGACGAAGGCGCCGAACGAGAAGCCGACCAAGGCCAGATCCAGCGAGGCGAACGCCGTGGCGACGGCGTCGGCCAGTTGCCGGATGTCGTCTGCCTCGCCCGCGGCACTCGCATGCTCGCCTTCGGATCGACCCACCCCCCTGAAGTTGGGTCGAAGGACGAGGAATCCGATGTCGGCCAGGGCCTTGGCCAGGGCGGCGGGAATCTTGTGCTCGGCGCTGCCGCCTTGCGACGGGTGAGGGTGCAGCACGATCGCGACCGCCGCGGGCGCGGCCCTGGGCCGATCGACGAAGACCTCGAGTGTTCCGACCGGTCCGTCGAGCAGGATCGGTCCGTCGGGCAGGGGCTGGCTCAGGTCGATCACCGCGGCGCCTTCGATGGGCCGGTCATCCGATCGACCGCGGCCCCCGAACCCGGCGCTCGCCAAGGTCCGGTGTCGTCGAGAGGGCATCCGGCAACGTCGGGCCGTTCACGAGCTGTCGCGCGCGCTCGCAGTTCCTGGCGAGCAGTTGCAGGCTCCGATACCCCGCCGCCAACGCCGCATCTGCGCCCTGCGTGCGCCAGCCTCCGGCGCGTGTCAGCAACCGGGCGTTCTCGAGCCGCTCGCAGTGGGCGGCCGCATCGGCGTAAAGGCGCTGCAGGCACTGGAGGTACCGCTGGGCGTAAGCGTCGTCGTCCATGGAGAGTGCGAAATGCCGTCCGCTGGGCAATCGGCCTGCCGTGCGCGAAGCTGCGGGGCCGCCTTGTCCGATGGCCGGATCCTACGCCAGCCGCACGGGCCGGCTGCATGAGTCTGCGGCTCCTGACGAAGAACCGTGCGCGGGCGGAACGCCGTCTGGTTGAACGGCGGCGCGCGGTCACGCCGGACTGGACCGGGTCAGCCGCCTGCGACCCGCACGCGCAGGCCCCTGTCAGGGTTTGCGACGTGCCTCTGCGCACCTCGCTTCCAATCGGTCCAGGTCGGCGACGAATATCGCCAAGGTCGACCTCATAGTGTCCAGCAAGGCCTGCGCGCTCTGCATCTCATCGCTGTCCGGGGGCATGCGGGCCAGGCGCGCGACCTGTTCGCCCACGAGCCTGTAGCCATCGGACACGTGGCGGTGAGCGTCTTGCAGGGCCGATTCGAGATCAGACATCAGCGGCTCCGGCTCGCGGGGGGCGGGCAATCCAGTATGCGCCGGATCGAGCCCTGGAGGGCAGCCACTGCGGCGACAGGCGGGCCTTGTGGTCGCGAGCCGTTCGATGAAGCGCGCCTGGTCCTGGCCAAGGGCGTCGATGTCCGGGACGGCCAGCGCCACGCGAATGGTCGCGTTGCGTCAAGACCGCGCACGTCACCGCCAGCGGGCCGGACCGAATCCACGGCGCGGTCTGGCCGAAGGTCGAAGGCGACGGGACGGCCATCATCCTGAGACCGGTGCGCAGGCTGCGTGCTCGAGTTGGATGGCGAGGCGACGCCACGCTCGGATCAGGGAAACCGTGCATGCGGCGGGGCACGAGCTTTGCTGGGCGACTCCTCTCAGCCATTGTCGGGTGACAGGTGTTTCCTTCCCTCCGGATCGCGCGCATCGCCCCACGCCTGATCGCGGCGCCGCTCGCGCTCGCGTCGGCATCGCTGCTTGCCGCGCCGCCCGGCGACTGGCCCATGCCGGCGCACGACGACGCCAACACACGCTTCAGCCCGCTCGCGGAGATCAACGCGAGCAACGCGGCGAAGCTGCAGCCCGCCTGGAACTTCTCGACCGGCACCGACAAGGGCGAGGAAGGCGCGCCGATCGTCGCAGGCCGGATGATGTTCGTCGTCACGGCATTCCCGAATCGCGTCCTCGCGTTCGATCTGTCCGGACCCGATCACGGCCTGCGCTGGACCTTCGATCCCAAGGCGGATCCGCGCGCACGGGGCGTCGCGTGCTGCGACGTCGTCAACCGCGGGGCTGCCTATGCCGACGGGCGCCTCTTTTTCTGCACGCTCGACAACCAGGTGCTGGCCCTGGACGCTCGCACGGGACGCGAGATCTGGCGCAAGCGACTCGGTGACCTCTCGAGCGGCCAGTCGATGACGATGGCCCCGCTCGTCGTCAAGGACAAGCTCCTGGTCGGCGAGGACGGCTCGGAGTTCGGCGTGCGCGGCTTCATCGCCGCCCTCGACGTCGCGACCGGCTCGGAGCGCTGGCGCGCCTACAGCACCGGCCCGGATGCCGATGTGCGGATCGGGCACCAGTTCGCGCCGTACTACGCCGGCGATCGCGGCACCGATCTGGGCGTCACCACCTGGCCGCCGGAAGCCTGGAAGATCGGCGGAGGCGCCGTCGGAGGATGGATCTCATACGACGCGCAGCTGGATCTCGTCTTCCATGGCACCGGCAGCCCGGCACCGCGCAATCCGCTGCAGCGTCCCGGGGACAACAAGTGGACGAGTGCGCTCTTCGCGCGCCGTCCCGACTCGGGCGAGGCCGTCTGGGCGTACCAGACGAGCCCGCATGACCTGCACGGCTACGACGGCAGCAACGAGAGCGTGCTGGTCGACCTGCCGATCGGCGGCCGCACGCGCCAGGTGCTGCTGCACCCGGACCGCAACGGCGACGTCTACGTGATGGATCGCGCGACCGGCCAAGTGCTGTCCGCGGATCCCTATGCGCTCGTCACGACCTCGCATGGCGTCGACCCGGCTACGGGGACGCTGCGCTACGACACGGGCAAGACGCCGGCTCTCGACCACGTCGTCCGCGAGATCTGCCCGGGATCCGCCGGCGCCAAGAACTGGCAGCCCAGCGCCTGGTCGCCGCGCACGCGCCTTCTGTACCTGCCGCACCAGAACCTGTGCGAGGACACGACGCTGTTCGAGGCGGGCCACATCAGCGGCACGCCCTATCTCGGCGCCGAGTCCAAGATGCATGCGGCGCCGGGCAGGCGGCGGGGCGAGCTGACCGCCTGGGACCCGGTCGCACGCCGCAAGGCCTGGTCGATCACCGAGGCCTTCCCGGTCTGGAGCGGCGCGCTCGCGACGGCCGGCGACCTCGTGTTCTACGGCACGATGGATGGCTGGTTCAAGGCGGTCGATGCCCGCGACGGCAAGGAACTGTGGAAGTTCAGGACGAGTTCCGGGATCGTGGGCCAGCCAGTCTCCTTCACGGGCGGCGACGGACGCCAGTACGTGGCCGTGCTTGCCGGCGTCGGCGGATGGGCGGGGCTGGTCGTGGCCAACGACCTGGACACGCGCGACGGCACGGCCGCCCTGGGCTTCGTCGAGGCGATGAAGGACCTGCCAGCGGCCACGTCACGCGGAGGCATGCTGTATGTCTTCCGGCTTCCATAAGGCCTGCGGCGTGGCGGCGCTGGTGGTGCTGCTGCTGGCCGTTCCCGGGTGCGAGCGCGAAGCGCGGCGCCTGGACAAGACGCCGATCGCGCCCGATGCGCGCGCTCGCGCGCAGGCCACCGCTCCGTTCAGCGCAGGGCCGCCGGGTCGCGGCCTGCAGGAACGCGCCGCGGCGGGCGGCTATGACGAACGCAGCGCCTGGACGCTCGCGCAGGGCAAGCGCTACTACCGCTGGTTCAACTGCATCGGGTGCCACGCGCAAGGCGGCGGCGGCATCGGACCCGCGCTCATGGACGCCGGCTGGACCTACGGCAAGACGCCGGGCGACATCTTCACCACGATCATGGACGGGCGCCCGAACGGCATGCCGGCCTTCCGCGGCCGCATTCCCGAGGAACAGGCCTGGCAGATCGCCGCGTACGTGCGCTCGCTGTCGGGCCTGGTGTCCAGCGACGCCGCGCCCAACCGCGCCGACAGCCTGCTGGGCGGTCCGCCGGAAGACCTGCGCGACCCGACGCGGCCCGAGGACAAGCGCTGATGAGCGACGCCCTCGACGCCGCGGGCCCGCAGGCCGCCTGGATCGCCCGTCTGTGGTGGATCAGCCTGTGGCTGTGCGTGGCCGTCTTCCTCGGCGTGATGGCCGCCCTCGGGGTGGCGATGTGGCGATCGCATCGCGCCGCGGCGGCAGCGGGAACTGCAGCCATCCGCAAGGATCGCGCCCTGCGCATCCTGGTCGGCAGCGCGACGCTGTTGTCGTCGGCGCTGCTCGTCGGGCTCCTCGAGGTCAGCGTCCTCACCGACCGGGCGCTGGCGCGGCTGCCGGGACGCGATGCGGTGACGATCCGCGTCACGGCGCACCAGTGGTGGTGGGAGATGGTCTACGAAGACCCGCGGGCGGACCACGTGTTCTCCACCGCGAACGAGCTGGTCATCCCGGTGGGCCGGCCGGTCGTCGTCACGCTCGAGGCGGACGACGTCATCCACAGCTTCTGGGTACCGAACCTGCATGGGAAGAAGGACCTGATCCCGGGCCGGACCACGACGATCGAGTTCCGCGCCGATCGTGAAGGCCGCTTCGTCGGGCGATGTGCAGAGTTCTGCGGACTGCAGCATGCGTTCATGGCCTACGACGTCGTGGCGCTTCCACCCGAGCGCTATGCCGAGTGGGTGCAGCACGAACGGGCGTCGGCGGCCGAGCCTCTGGCTGCCGACGCCGTGCGCGGTCGCGAGCTGTTCCTCACCGGCAGCTGCATGTTGTGCCACGCGGTGCAAGGCACGACCGCCCAGGGCCGGCGGGGGCCGGACCTGACGCATTTCGCCAGCCGCTCGCACATCGGCGCCGGAAGCATCGCGAACACCCCGGAGGCGCTCGCGCGCTGGATCGAGGATCCGCAGAAGCTCAAGCCCGGCGCCAACATGCCGTCGCATTTCCTGCCCCCGGCCGATCTCGCGGCGCTGGTGGCCTATCTCGAGACCCTGACCTGAAGCGAGGCACGCGTGGCACCGGCACTCCCTGCACTCGAAGCGGACGCCCGGGCCGAGCTCGCGCGCGCGTGGGACGACCCGCCGACGCTCAAGGGATGGATCTGCACCCTCGACCACAAGGCGATCGCGCGGCGCTTCATCGTCACCGCGCTGCTGTTCTTCCTGGCCGGCGGCGTCCTGGGCGGCCTGATGCGGCACCAGCTCTCGGCGCCCGGCAAGACCCTCGTCGGTCCCGACCTGTACAACCAGGTCTTCTCGATGCACGGCACGACGATGATGTTCCTGTTCGCCGTGCCGGTCATGCAGGGCGTCGCGCTGTACTTCGTGCCGCTCATGATCGGGACGCGCAACACCGCCTTCCCGCGCATGAGCGCCTGCTCGTACTGGATCTATCTCATCGGCGGCCTGACGCTGTTCGCGGGCTTCGCGGGCAACACGGGTGCGGACGCCGGCTGGTTCTCGTACGTCCCGCTGGCCGGACCCGAATACGGCTTCGGCAAGCGCTCGGACTTCTGGAACGTCCTGGTCAACTTCACCGAGGCGATGGGGCTGATGGTCGCGACCGATCTCACGACGACCACGCTGAAGATGCGCGCGCCGGGCATGACCCTGCTGCGCATGCCCCTGTTCGCGTGGGCGTCGCTGGTGAGCTCGATCATGATCATCTTCGCGATGCCCACGGTGATGCTGGGCGCGAACCTGGTGCAGTTCGACCGCATGGCGGGCACGCACTTCTTCAATCCCGCGGAAGGCGGCGACGTGCTCCTGTGGCAGCACATGTTCTGGTACTTCGGGCATCCCGAGGTCTACTTCATCTTCATTCCCGCCCTCGGGATGATCTCCGCCATCATCCCGACCTTCGCCCGCCGGCCGATGTTCGGCCATCGGGCGATCGTGCTGTCGCTGATCTCGACGGGTTTCCTGTCGTTCGGGCTCTGGGTGCACCACATGTACGCGACGAACCTGCCCGAGCTGGGCAAGAGCTTCTTCACGGCGATGAGCTTCATGATCGCGATCCCGACGGCGGTGCAGCTGTTCTGCTGGATCGCGACGATCGCCGGCGGGCGCCTGGTCTGGAAGTCGCCGATGCTGTTCATCGCGGGCTTCTTCGCGACGCTCATGATCGGTGGGCTCACCGGAATCATGCTGGGCGCGGTGCCGCTGGACCTTCAGGTGCATGACACCTATTTCGTCGTCGCGCACCTGCACTACGTGCTGATCGGCGGGGCGCTGTTCCCGCTGTTCGCCGCGGTGTACTACTGGTTCCCCAAGGTCTATGGACGCATGCTCGACGAGCGGCTGGGACGATGGCAGTTCGCGCTGCTGTTTATCGGGTTCAACGTGACCTTCTTTCCACTGCACGTGCTCGGGCTGCACGGCATGCCACGGCGCATCTACACGTACACCGCCGACACGGGCTGGGGCACGCTCAACTTCGTGTCCTGGGTGGGCGCGATGGTCGAGGACGTCAGCATGTTCCTCTTCATCTTCAACATCGCCCGCGCGCTGTGGAAAGGGCGCCAGGCCGAGAGCGACCCCTGGGGCGGCCCGTCGCTGGAGTGGGCGACCTCCTCGCCGCCGCCGTCGTACAACTTCGAGCGCATCCCCGTCGTGGCATCGAGCGAGCCCGTCTGGTCGCCGCCGGCCGCTGGCCCGCGCTACGTGACCGGCCTGTCGACCCGGCTGCGCGAAGGACTCGTCACCACGGTGATGGACGCGGTGCCGGACGTCCGCTACCTCTATCCGAGTCCGGGCGCCTGGCCGATCATCGCCGCCTGGACGGTCGGACTGTGGCTCATCTGGTCCATCTTTTCCAACAAGGGGATGCTGATCGGACTGATCCCGCCGACGATCGCGTTCATCGCCTGGTACTGGCCGACCGAGGAGGAGACCAGCGCCGAGCTCGAGGTGGAGAAGCGGCCATGAGCAAGGCCTCGCGGCGCGAAGCGACGCCGGCGAGCACGCCCGCCGTCGAACGCGGCGACGCGCTCGACGTCTCGGTGCTGCCGAGCTACGGTTTCGGGACGCGCAGCGTGATGTGGTGGGGCACCGTCGCCATGTGCGCCATCGAGGGCACCGCGTTCGGCTTCATGATCATCATCTACTTCTACTTGCGCAGCCTGTCGGGCACCTGGCCGGCCGGTGGCGCGGCGCCGGACCTGGCCTGGGGCACGGTGAACCTCGTGATCATCCTCGCCAGTGCCGTCCCGAACTGGTTCGCGGATCGCGCGGCGATCGACCAGAACCTGCCTGTCGTTCGCCTGATGCTCGTCCTGGGGACGCTGTGCGGCCTTGCGCTCTGCGCCGTCCGCACCATGGAATTCACCGTGCTGAACGTGCGCTGGGACGACAGCGCGTACGGGTCGGTGATCTGGATGTTGATGGGGTTGCACACGTTCAACCTCGTGACGGACGTCGTCGACACGATGGTGCTGACGGCGGTGATGTTCAAGCAGCCGCTCGAAGGCAAGCGCTACGTCGACATCGCCGAGAACTGCGGCTACTGGGTCTTCATCGTCGTGACGTGGATCCCGATCTACGCCGTCGTGTACTGGGCTCCGCGGTTCTGAGGGAGCAGGGTGATGCGCATCTGGCCTGCACTGCTTCTCGCGCCCGCGCTGGCGCTGGCGGACCAGGTGATCGCGTTCGCCACCCTGGGCTGGGCTTGCGCCCGCGGCCAACCCATCGTCGTGCATGCCGAGCATGTCGTGTTCTTCCTCGCAGCGGTCGCGACGCTGCCGTCGGCCTGGCATGCGTGGAAGGACAGCCGCACCCGGCACGCGGCGGCGGGCGAACGCGAGGCGTTCCTGGCCGGCCTGGCGGTGGGGTCGGCGGCGATGTCGGCAATCGTCATCGCGGCGATGTCGCTGCCGACCTGGTTGATCGCGCCATGCGTGCGTTGACGTTCGTGCTGCTCGCCGCACTGCCGGCAGCAGCGATCGCACACCAGCTCGGCAGCGGAACGTCGCGCTCGTTCGGGCTCGAGACGCTGCTCGCGTTCATGATGGTCGCGAGCGTGGCCGGATACGCCAAGGGCGTGGCGACCCTCTGGCGGCGCGCCGGCGCCGGCCGCGGCATCCGCGTGCGGCAGGTCGTGGCCTTCGGGGCGGGATGGGGCACGCTGGTCGTGGCGCTGTATTCGCCCGTCGACACGCTGGCCGACCGCTCGTTCGCCGCGCACATGACGCAGCACGAGCTGCTGATGATCGTGGCGGCGCCCCTTCTCGCGGCCTCGCGCACGTACGAGGCCTGGTCGTGGGCGCTGCGCAAGCGCGGCGTCCGCGCGCTGGCCACCCTGGCGACGGCCTGGCGCTGGCTCGCCGTGCCCACGCGCGCCTGGTGGCTGCACGCCGCGGCGCTCTGGCTGTGGCATGTGCCCGCCTTGTTCCTCGCCGCGCTCCGCGACGAGGACATCCATGCCCTGCAGCACGCTTCGTTCTTCCTGTCGGCGCTGCTGTTCTGGTGGGCCGTCTTCGGAAGCCGGCGCCGCAATCACCAGGGCACCGCGCTGGCGCTGCTGGTGACCACCATGCTGCAGATGAACGCACTGGGCCTGCTGCTGACCTTCGCGCCGCAGCCGTGGTACGCCGCTGACGAGCCACCGCTCTGGGGCCTCACGGCCCTGGAGGACCAGCAGGTCGGCGCGCTCATCATGTGGATGTTCGGCGGGATGGTGTACGCCGCAGCCGCGTTGGCGGTCGTCTTGCGCTGGCTGGGGCCGTCGTCCGATGCCGCCTCGCAGCCGCCGCGCGTCGCGCCGTGACGGCATCGCCATCGTGGTGCGCGGGCGCCCGCATGCAGAGTCCAGATGCGCCGGTGCTGGTCAGACCATTCGGCGCCGCCGTCGGGCGGCGCTGGGGGCGCCCGTCGACCCTGAGCGGAAATCGCGATGCCGCGATTGCTTGCCGCAAAGCCGACGCCGTAGGGCGGGTTAGCCGCAGGCGTAACCCGCCGTTCGCCGGCATTGCGAGGCGCCACCATGGCGGGTTACGCCTGCGGCTAACCCGCCCTACGAGGCGCCGAACCGGTCGGTCGTTGCCTCGCGGGATTCACCGCGTCGAGTTCGGCTCGACGGAAGACGCCGGGCGCCCTGCGAGAAATGCATCCGCCCGGGCCTGGGCGGCCTGGATGGCAGCGGCAACGTCCGCAGGCCGTGACGTGGCACGCGGGCTTCGGACGTGTCGGTCCCGCTTCCTGTCCGCTGGGGCAGGCGCCAGCGTCGACGGTTCGGTCGGTGCGGCGGGCATGGCCGTCGGCTCCTCGGCCTCCGGAGCACTCGCTCCAGGCTCGACCGACAAAGACGCCGGAATGGCGACGGGCTCCCGGCTCGGCGCTTCACGCTCGTCGAACGCCCGGGTCATGGGCTGCGGGATCGCCGCAGGGACTGCAGGGGCCGTTGAATTCGCCGCGATGCGGGCGTCGTGCATTGCCCTGCCGAGCCACGGCTGGATCGCGACGGCCGAGGCCAGGGCAGCGCAACAACAAAGCAGGACCAGCCCGAGTCGCCTGCCCCTCCTCCTTGCCGGTGCCATCGGCCTGGGCAGGTGGGCCGCCGGCGCACGATAAGCGTCAACGGGGCCACCGGTTCCCCTCGGCGGCGTCGGCGCGACCTCGGGGTGGAAAGTCCCCCTGGCCGCGAATCCGGGGCTGGCCTCGACGCCGCCTCGAGCCTGGGGTGCAGGAGCGGGCGCCGGCTGAACGCTCATCTTGCTCGTCACGGGTTTGGGCGCCTGTCCAAATGCGGGAGGCGGCTCCGAACGGCCTCGCTCAGCGCCCGTGATGGGCAGAACGAGCATGGTGGAGGCAGGTTGCGGCGCTTCGTCGAGAGGTTCCGGAGCGCAACCGGGCAACGTGTCCAGGAAGTCCGTCGCGGCGAATGGCCTGATGCGTCCGGAGCCTTTGTCATTGGGCTTGGCAGCGACTTTGAATCCCCTTGTGACGTCCGTCGATCGTGGACGGGCAAGGCGTCGATTGTCGGCATTCCGGCCGACGGACGCATGACCAAGTTATGACCGCCACCAACGGCGGGCGGATGCGACGCAATGGGGCCTGGGCGAGATCTCTCAGCTGAGCAAGCGCACTTTCGACGGCCCTGGCGGCGCCGCTCCGGGGTCAGCCTGCGCCGAGCATGCCCCGCTTCTCGATGAAATCGATGATCGTCTCGAGGCCCGCCCTGGTCTTCAGGTTGGTCATCACGAACGGGCGATTCGGACGCATGCGGCGAGTGTCGGCATCCATCACGGCCAGGTCCGCGCCGACGTGCGGTGCGAGGTCGGTCTTGTTGATGACGAACAGGTCGCTCTTGGTGATGCCCGGCCCGCCCTTGCGCGGGATCTTCTCGCCGGCGGCGACGACGATCACGTAGATCGTCAGGTCGCTCAGTTCGGGGCTGAAGGTGGCCGCGAGGTTGTCGCCGCCGGACTCGACGAAGACGATGTCGGCGTCCGGGAATTTCTCCAGCATGCGGTCGATGGCCTCGAGGTTGACCGACGCATCCTCGCGGATCGCGGTGTGCGGGCAGCCGCCGGTCTCCACGCCCATGATGCGCTCGGGCGCCAGCGCGCCGGCGACCGTCAGCAGGCGCTGGTCTTCCTTGGTGTAGATGTCGTTGGTGACGACGACCAGATCCCACTTCTCGCGCATCGCCTTGCACAGCATCTCGACGAGCGTCGTCTTGCCCGAGCCGACCGGGCCGCCGACGCCGACGCGCAGCGGCGGCAGGCGCTTGCTTCGGCCGGCGATGTGGTGCAGCGGACTGGGAGGGGGCGTGGCGGAGCTGGTCATGGAGGGGTGGGTCCGGAGGTCATGAACGGAAAAGGCGCGAGTACTGCGTTTCGTGCCGCGCGCTCGCGATGCCCAGCATCGGCGAGAAGGACTGCCAGTGCGCTTCATCCAGGGCGAGCGCCTGCTCCACCAGCGCGGGCATGCGCTCGAGCAGTGCCTGCAGGATGCGCTGCCCGGCGAGCTGACCCAGCGGCACGGCTTTCAGCGCCGCCTGCACGAGGTTCTCGGCCCATCCGAACAGGCAGGTCTGCAGGGCCTGGCCTGCGGTGGCACCGCTGCGCGCCGACGCGAGGCCGAACGCAACCGGCCAGGTCGGTGACGGCGCGAGGGCCGCGAGGTGCGCGAGCCGGTCGTCGGCGGCGTCCTGGTTGCGCAGCCACTCCACCAGCGAGCGGCCCATCTGCTCGGCCTGGAGCCGCAGTTCGCGCGTCTCGCGGGTGAGGGCGACGAACTCGTTGAGCGCCGTGATGCGGGCCAGGTCCCGGCGGGCCCAGGCCTCGTGCGCGTGCGCGAGCACGGGCAGGTCGGCGCGTGCGGGGCCCAGCGTCATCTGGTTCGAGAGCCAGGCCGCGGCGCTGGACTCGTCGTGCACCAGCCCCTCGTCGACGGCCGCCTCCAGCGCTTCCGAATAGCTGAAGCCGCCGACCGGCAGCGCCGGCGATGCGAGCCAGATCAGCTGCAGGAACGTCTTCGGGCCGGGGAAGCTGGCGGCCGGCATGCGTCAGTGCTCGTGCCCGTGGGCGTGGCCATGCGAATGGCCGTGGCCGTGTCCATCGCCTGCCCCGTAGGCCCCGGCTTCGGGTTCGAAGGCGCCCTGGGTCTCGGCGACGACCAGGTGCTGGCGACGCAGCATGTCGGCCAGCACGTGGTCGGGTTCGAGCAGCAACCGGTCCGGCCGCAGTTCCAGCGGTACGTGGCGATTTCCGAGGTGGTAGGCCGCTCGCAGCAGGTCGAAAGGCGTGCCGTGCTGCGGGCAGTGGGTGACGGCCAGCAGCGGCTGCGCCGCCGCGGTCACGCGGATCAGCGAGCCGTCTTCCGCCACGAGGACGTCACCGCCACGCAGTACGGTGCCGCGCGGCAGGAATACCTGCAGCAGGCGTCCCAGCGAGTCGGTTGCCTCGATGCGGCTCTTCTGCCGGACATCCCAGTCCAGCTCGATCGTGCTGGCGCGCCTCACCAGCGCGCTGCTCAACCCCTGGCCGCCCGCGATTCGCTTGCCGACCTGCAAGGCGGTCGTCGTGTGTTCTGTCATTGGGTCGGACTCCTGCGGCCGGTGCGCGACAGCGATTCGAGCCGCGCTTCAGAAAAGGAAATAGCGCTGCGCCATCGGCAGCTCGGTGGCCGGCTCGCAGGTGAGCAGCTGGCCGTCGGCGCGCACTTCATACGTCTGCGCGTCGATCTCCATGCGCGGCAGCCAATCGTTGTGCACCATGTCGCGCTTGGTGACCGTGCGGCACCCGCGCACCGCCGACACCGGCTTGGCCAGCCCGGCCCGGCCCGGCACGCCCGCGGCGACCGCGGCCTGCGACAGGAAGGTGAGCGAGCCGCGCGCGCACGCGCCCCCGAAGCTGCCGAACATCGGCCGCATGTGCACCGGCTGCGGCGTGGGGATGGACGCGTTCGGGTCACCCATCGCCGCCATGGCGATGAAGCCGCCCTTGAGCACCAGCGCCGGCTTGACGCCGAAGAAGGCGGGATGCCACAGCACCAGGTCGGCCCACTTGCCCACCTCGATCGAACCCACCTCGTGCGCGATGCCGTGCGTGAGCGCCGGGTTGATACCCAGCTTGGCGACGTAGCGCTTGACGCGGGCGTTGTCGTTGCGCTCGCCGTCGGCCGCCAGCGCGCCGCGCTGGGCCTTCATCTTGTGCGCCGTCTGCCAGCAACGCAGCACGACTTCGCCGACGCGGCCCATGGCCTGCGAGTCGGACGAGAACATGCTGATGGCGCCGAGGTCATGCAGGATGTCCTCGGCCGCGATGGTCTCGCGGCGGATGCGGCTCTCCGCGAAGGCCAGGTCCTCGGCGATGCCGGCGTCCAGGTGGTGGCACACCATGAGCATGTCCAGGTGCTCGTCCAGCGTGTTGACGGTGAACGGCCGCGTCGGGTTGGTCGACGACGGCAGCACGTTGGCTTCGCCGACCACCTTCATGATGTCGGGGGCGTGCCCGCCGCCGGCGCCCTCGGTGTGGAAGCTGTGGATCGTGCGGCCCTTGAACGCCGCGATCGTGTCCTCGACGAAGCCGCTCTCGTTGAGCGTGTCGCTGTGGATCGCGACCTGGACGTCGGTCTCCTCGGCCACGGACAGGCAGCAGTCGATCGCCGCGGGCGTCGTGCCCCAGTCTTCATGCAGCTTCAGGCCGATCGCGCCGGCCTCGACCTGCTGGCGCAGCGCCTCCGGGCGGCTCGCGTTGCCCTTGCCCAGGAAGCCCAGGTTCATCGGGAAGGCGTCCGCCGCCTGCAGCATGCGCTCGATGTTGGCCGGGCCGGGCGTGCAGGTGGTCGCGAAGGTGCCGGTCGCGGGGCCGGTGCCGCCGCCGGTCATCGTCGTGACGCCGCTGGCCAGCGCCTCGTCGATCTGCTGCGGGCAGATGAAGTGGATGTGGGTGTCGATCGCTCCTGCCGTCACGATCAGGCCCTCGGCTGCGATGATCTCGGTGCCTGGGCCGATCACGATGTCCACGCCGGGCTGGACGTCCGGGTTGCCGGCCTTGCCGATG